>CABVBB010000126.1 GCA_902496505.1 uncultured Peptococcaceae bacterium | reverse complement strand
AGCTGCCTGAGGATGTTCAGACCATCTTCACCGATGCTGCTCAGGAAGCTGCTGAGTATGAAAGAGATTGGGTAGCACAGCATGAGGAAGAGCAGATGCAATCTCTGTTGGAGAACAACATGGAAGTCGATCAGGAGCCGGATATGGAAAGCTTCAGAAGTGCAGTACAATCTGTCTATGATGCTTATCCACAATATGCAGAGTACATGGAGAAGATCCAGGCTACTTTAGCAAAATAATCGAATCAAGAAGTGTTTGATGACAAGGCGGGCTGAGCTCCGCCTTGTTGTTACATAGGGTAAGAATTGGGAATAAAGAGGTGTTTGACAATGGGGTTTGCTAAGGGGTTTGAGCGATTCAGCAAGACGGTGGATAAGGTCTGTCTGCTGCTGGTAGTGATCATGCTGGCGGCTATGGTGGGCATTACTTGTGCCCAGATCGTCTGCCGGTTATGGTTCAAGGCGCTGAGTTGGAGTGAAGAGGCAACGCGGTATTTGTTGGTATGGTCGACATTTTTAGGCGCGAGCTGTGTCTATCGGGCTAATGGGCATATTGCGATTACAGCACTGCATGGTCTGATGCCGCCTAAAATGAAAAAGGTGCTGCAGATCGGGATCCATATTTTGTGCATCGTAGTGTTTGTGCTGGCGGTGTATTATGGGATACTTTATGCGGGTAAGCAGAGCGCTCAGTTGTCAGCTTCTCTGCGTATTCCTATGAGTTATATGTATGCTGCTATTCCAGCGGGCTTTGGATTGTGTCTGCTGCATGCGGTCAATCATATCATTCAATTATGGGCAGGAGAGGAGGAAGCAGCATGACCGCTTTGTTGATCACTGTATTTTTAGTCACCCTGATCATTGGCGTGCCGGTGGCTTTCTCCATCGCTTTATCAGCGATCGCGGTGATGGCAGCAGGGGACGTCAACATGGGCATGATGATCCAGCGAATGTTTACTAGTACGGATACTTTTTCGCTGATCGCGGTACCATTTTTCATCTTAGCTGGCGATCTTTTAGCTCAGGGAGCGATCTCCAGATATTTGGTTTCTTTTGCGGAGTCGTTTTTGGGCGTGATCAAGGGCGGCTTATCTATCGTGGCTGTGGTGGCCGGAATGTTTTTCGCAGCCATCTCTGGTTCTGGTGCGGCAACGACTGCGGCTGTGGGGGCGACGTTGATCCCTGAGCTGCGCAAAAGAGGCTATCGGACTGATTCAGCAGCTGCCTTGATCGCAGCTTCTGGCACCATCGGGGTGGTCATTCCGCCGTCCGTACCAATGGTCCTCTACGCTGTTATTTCCCAGCAGAGTTTGATCAAGCTATTTAAGAATGGTTTTGGTCCTGGGGTGATGATGGGCGGAGCGCTGATCATCATTGCGCTTTTCCAGGCCTATCGGTACGATTATCCAAAGGGTGTGGCATTCTCTCTGGCGAATGTGGGCAAGACGTTTATCAAGGCTGTGCCGGGTATCTTGATGCCCTGCATCATTTTGGGCGGTATCTTCAGCGGCAAATTTACCCCGTCTGAGGCAGCAGCGGTAGCGGTGGTTTATGCGATGCTGGTATCGATGATCGTTTACCGTGACCTGTCGCTGCAAAAGCTGCTGGCGATCATGGCGGGCAGTGCGAAGACGTCGGCTGTGATCATGATCATCATTGCCTGCAGCGGACCTTTTGGCTGGGTATTGGCCAAATATCGCATCCCGCAGACGATTGCTCAGAGTATCTTGGGTGTATCGGATAATCCTTATGTGGTCATGTTTTTGATCGCTGTCGTTATCATCATTGCAGGTGTCTTTATGGAGACTTCGTCAGCGATCATCATTTTGACGCCGGTCTTCCTGCCACTGGTCAATGCTATCGGTGTGGATCTGGTGCATTTCGGTATCCTCTTTACTGTAGGCATTGCCATCGGTATGATCACACCGCCAGTGGCTATCAACCTTTTCGTGGCTTCGGGCATCACCAATCTGCCTATCGAAAAGATTGCCAAGGCCGTCATACCGTATTTGATCGGTCTGCTGCTGATCTTCTTGTTAGTCGTCTATCTGCCAATGTTCTTCCCAGGTATGATTTTATAAACGCATAAAACAGGCCAGTATTTTCGCATAGAAAATACTGGCCTGTTTTGGTATGGAGCGTGCTATTCAGCCGGTGCGATGCTGCCTTGAGCGAGGCCGGATGTTGGGGCATTGAGCTGGCTGGTGGTGCGCTCAAGCTCATTGCCCGCATCATCAAAGTGCAGGTCATAGCGGTAGCTGTCGTCTTGATAAAGGGCATGATAGCCGCCGGCAGGGGATAACGATAGACCGATCAACTGCTTAGAAGGGAGTGCGGCTGCAGCTTGGGGCAAAATTTGACCGAACTTTGCAGGGGAGTCAAGCAAGGGCGCATCAGCTGGCGAGCGCTGCTCTTTGAGGACCATTCCATCAGCAGGCTGGAGGAAGAGTGTGATCTGCATACGGTCCTGTTGAAGCTTGGCTTGGTAATAAGGAAAGTAGGCCTTCCTTTGCAGCTCAAGCGTCAGCAGCTGGGCAGCAGGATAATCGTCCATCACTTGCTGGGCCAGGGCTGCTAAGGGCAAATAGTTGGGCTGTGACGCTTCTAACGCGGATACCTCGTGGATATGTCCATCTGATAAAGCGATATGCAGCTGATAAAGGCCTTGATCGACCGTGTGGACAGTGACTTGGTAAGCATAGCTGTCGCCGTTATCGACCAGCAAAATGGTCTGGATCTGACTGTCAGGGAAACGTTCCTTGGCGATCTGAGCAGCGTTGGCTGGTGTCAGGGTGCTCTGGACTTTAGCCTGCGGTAAGGGAGTATCTGATGGAGACATATGTTGTGTGCTAAACGGCCGGGCGATCATAAGAGCTGCCAAGAGGAGCAGCAGCGGCCAAAATGTGCGGGAAAATTTCATGTGAGGATCCTCCTTTGTACGGCTAAAATTAGTTTGGCGCAGCCTAAGGGATTTATACAGCTTGTCAGGGCGGCAGAAAAAGGTTATAATAAAAAATGTAAAATTGTTCAAGAATTATAAAATTGAGGGGGAGAAAAATTTGAAAAAACATGTGATGATCATTATGCTGACGCTGCTCATGGTGCTGGGAATATCTTCAACGGCCTGCGGCGCAGAGGAGGAAAAGCCATTCCGAGTGGTGGGGTATTATTCTGAGGCGTTCTTTGACGAACCGGTGGATCGTTTGCCTATGGATAAACTCACCCATATCATGTATGCCTTCCTGATCCCCAATGCGGACGGCACGGTCATGCCGATTGAAAAGCCTGATCAGCTGCGGGAGATGGTGGAAAAAGCCCATGCCAATGATGTGCAGGTCTTCATTTCTATCGGCGGTTGGTCTTATGGCACAGAAGCTTTGGCGCCGCGCTTTGAGGCCATTGCGGCGACCAAGGAAAATCGCGCTGTTTTCATCGAAAATGTGTTGGCAGTCGTACGGGAATATGATCTGGACGGTGTGGAATTGGACTGGGAATATCCGCTGATGACGTCTGGTCAGGTCTATGAAGATCTGGTGGTGGAAATGAGCGCAGCCCTGGCTAAAGAAGGCAAGGAACTGACAGCCGCGCTCAATGGGGCTTGGTCAGTTGAGGAGGGACCGGAAGTCTCCAAGATCGTCAGCGCCAAATGCTTGGACGCCTTCGCCTTTATCAACGTCATGTCCTATGATATGAATAATGATAACCACAGCCCGCTATGGTTTGCGGATACGTCTATCGGCTATTATACCATTGGCCGTGGTATGCCAGAGAGCAAGGTCGTCTTGGGCATGCCGCTATATGCCCATCCCAGCTGGATGCAGTACCGACAGTTGGTCGAGGCAAATCCGGCGTATGCTTATCAGGATCATGTGCCTGCCGGAGAGGTCTCCACACTGGAATCCTATTACAACGGACTGAACACCCTGCGGGAAAAGACGGCGTTAGCTTACCGCAAAGCCGGCGGTGTGATGCTTTTTGATGTCAATGAAGATTCGACAGATGAATACAGTGTGCTGTCCATGATCGATGAGGTGCGTAAGGAAGCAGAAGCTATGGGGCGGGAAGCCTTTGAGCGCAAAGTGCTGGTCTTTGTCAATGATCGGCCGCTGACCTTTAAAGCAGAAGAAAAGATGGGGGATGCCTTCATCGATGCTAATGATCGTACGCTGCTGCCGCTGCGTAAGCCCTTGGAAGCGCTTCAGGCGGAGGTCGTTTACCATGAGCAGGAACGGACAGTGGAGATCAGCAAAGATGATACGGTGGTCTGCGTCACCATTGACAGCCCTGTGATCACCATCAATGGCGAGCCCAAGGAGATGGACACCCAAGCAGTCATCAAAGACGGCCGCACTTATATCCCAGCGCGCGCTGTTTTTGAGGCTTTTGGCTGTACTGTTGACTGGCACGCTGTAAGCCAAGCGATCTACATTACCCAGAAGTAAGGAGGAGGCGCTATGAGACGATACGTTGACTATTGCTTCTATGGGCTGCTGCTGATCTTTTTGGACCTCAACTTCAATGGTCAAGTGGGTCAGGTCGATCTGCTGAGTGATGCATTGGGTATTTGGCTTGTGGCTTACGGTCTCTACGCGCTGCAGCGGGTCGATCAACGTTTGCAGCGAGCGTTTTACTGGAGCCTTTTGTATCTTTTGGTGGACGTCATTTGGGAAGTGAGCAATTGGGCTGGCTGGCTCAAATTTTATCCATTGCTTGGCGGCGGTATGACAGTCTTGGTCATAGGCTTGATGCTCTTGACGTTTTATGAGATGCTGGGCGGACTGTCTTGGGAAGCTGAGAAAAGCGGCTTAAACGAATTGGGCGAGACATTGGAACGTTGGCGAGGCTACATGGTAGTCATCTATTTAGCGGGCATCATTGCACTGCTGCCCTTCGTTATCCTGCGGATCGCTTGGGGCGTGCTCTGGCTGATCTTGTTCCTCCAGCTAGGGTATCTGGTCTCCCAATGCAGCAAGCAGTTACCCAATGAGCTGGAGGATCAGCCACAGGAAAAGGCCATATGGACCTTGCTGCCTGTGCTGGTCATAGGGCTTGTGTTGGGTATAGTGCTCAGTATCATGGGCAATCTGCCGCAGACGATCGAAGTACCCTATATGGCAGCAACAGAGCAAGATACTGCCGAGGTGACCGCTCTGCGTCAGCAGTTGCTGGAATTGGGCCTGCCTGAGCAGGTGGTCAACGACTTTGATGCAGAGGAGATCCGGCGCTATCAAGGTGTCTGGAAAGTGACTGGTGAGCGTGAGACAGCAGCAAGAGAGACTGAAAATGATATGACCATGATCCTAGAGCGCTATGTGTGTTATCTACCAGAAGGAAAGGCGCGTTATATCGGCGCATATCGCTATTTGCAGCCGCCAGAGCATGCCTATAGCGGCATGATGGATCTTTATTACTATGACCATGGCCTCAGCTTCTTGCTGGGAGAGGCGGACGATGTGCAGAGCCTGCAGCTCTTTGAGCGCCAGGGCAAAACGTATCGCACCCTGCCTATATTGGGCAAAGATAAAGTAGGCCATGCCTATACAGGATTGCGGCTGGAATTCGGCCTACCGTGCCAAGGCGAAGCTGTCCGCGGCTATATGCTGGTCGACTGCCGCGTTGATTGGCACAACATCACAGAAACCTGGCTGGCCCTGGAATATTGCCAGCAGACCAAACTGCGTCATGGCCAATTCGACCTGCAAGGCAGCCAATGTTTCATGGTGCCAGAGGGCTACGAACGACAAAGGCGGCTAGCCTGTGAAGAAGTCTACTATGTTGCTCATCCAGAATTGCTGAATGATTGAAATGCTGTGCTGCACCAAATGAATAAGATGCGAAGGGTAAGTGAACACGATTTTCCCAGGCAGTTCGCAAACGCGCTCCCAGTCAGTACTTGAGCTGATTTGATACAAGCCGCTTGTCACCAAATTAGCAAGAGAAAACACCCCTTCGCAAAACGATAGGACAGAAGCCGCTCTCTAAGCCGCTTCCGGCCTATCGCTGTCGCACCTCACGTAGGTGCGTGGATTGAAACCATTGCTTTCACCACTTCCATAATTTTACAATGTGTCGCACCTCACGTAGGTGCGTGGATTGAAACATCTTGTCCATCTCCCATCCAGCCGCACCTGACGTCGCACCTCACGTAGGTGCGTGGATTGAAACTAATCCGCTTGTATCAAGGGTTACAAGTTTTTACGTCGCACCTCACGTAGGTGCGTGGATTGAAACTATGGTGATCTCCTTGTCAGTCTGCGGCTCAATAACGTCGCACCTCACGTAGGTGCGTGGATTGAAACCTGCGCTGAGTAGCCCGCATCCCTAAACTGCGGTCCATGTCGCACCTCACGTAGGTGCGTGGATTGAAACCTGCACGACAATAACGTCATTGATTTTGACTGCCGTCGCACCTCACGTAGGTGCGTGGATTGAAACAACAACACCCTCGGGAACATCGGCCCCATCTACGGTCGCACCTCACGTAGGTGCGTGGATTGAAACCCTTGAGGATCCGGC
>CABVBB010000125.1 GCA_902496505.1 uncultured Peptococcaceae bacterium | reverse complement strand
CACAACCGAAGGTTGTCAGGTCCTCCTATAATTTATCTCGTCCATACCTCAGCAAGTCATACGCTCAGCCTCGGCTTCCAATTCTTCTAAGGATTTCTTCGCTGAATTGACGCCCCAGACCAGTGCGAACAGGGCTGGTATGAAATACCACAACGAATTCACCACATTGACGCCAAAATAGCCAGCAGCAAAATAAGTCGCCGGTACTGTCAACGTTACTGGAACAGCGATCAAACGCGCAGATGCGAAGATCAGCCCCGTCGCATTGCTTCTGATGCGTGTCGGGAAGCTTTCAGCCAAATACGTCCAGGTCAGCGTCATGCAGCCTGTCGAGCAAGCAGCACCCCCTATGCCAAAGAGGATCAAAATCGCTGGCCAGAGATTGGAACCATCCACCGCATACCAGCCTTGGAAGATCGGTGTGAACCAGCCTCTTAATAAGCAGATCACCCCTGCGATACAGGCGATGATAATGATTGGGATCCGTCGGCCGCCTTTATCAGAAATGAAGGAGACGGCAAAATCGCCCATCGGCGTACCGACAGCTCCCACCGCGGACACCAGCATGACCACACCATAAGCCCAGCCCATGTCCACCATAAAGGTCACGCCATAGTTGGATAGATAGAAAGCCCCCAATGTCGCGCCCCAAGTCAAGGCCAGAACAACGACCGTCTGTTTGACGAAAGATTTGCTGAACATGACTTTGATCGTCTGGACCGTAGAGGGTACTTTTTCCTGCACGCAGTGCACAGCTAAACCACTTAAGTCACAAGGCTGACCAGTACATTCAGATACGACCTGCTCCGCTTCTTTGATCTTAGCGTTCATGACCAGCCAACGCGGCGATTCCTTCAGCCATTTCAGCCCAATCGGCACCAACAAAATGCCGGCACCGCCGATAAAGAAGCACAACCGCCAGCCGTGCGGTCCAGTGCCAATGACCATATTAGCAAAGGCAGCGCCAAAGGGGATACCAAATGTACCACAAGCGATGGATAACGCCTGGTATTTACCGCGAGTCGCTGAGGGCAGCATTTCCGCCATATAGACCATAGCGACCGTGACCATCCCGATGACACCAAAGCCAATCAGAAAACGCATGACCATGAAGTTGATCAAATGTGCACTCAAACCATTGATGATCGAACCACAGGAAAAGATGCCCACAAACATCAATAGCGTTTTCTTGCGGCCTATTCGCCCAGCGATCATGCCGCCAAAGAAGCCGCCCAAACACATCCCCAAATAATTCAGTGAATTCATTTGCGCGATCTGATCCAAGGAAAAGCCCAGATCCGAGATCAACGCTGGAGTGATGAATCCAAATAATTGCATATCCATCTGGTCAAAGAAATAGCACACTGCAGCAATCCACAAAAAATGCTTGTGTGCTTTGCCCAGTTTGGTCATACCGTCAAAATAATTGCTGCCTGCATTCGTTTCACTTGCCATAACAACTCCCACCTTCTCTGTTATTATCAAGCACCTAAGCAACAGACACCTGCTCTGTCTCATCCTCGCTCCTTTCTCAGCTGATTGGGTGTTCATCAACATTTTGCTTATCCATATCATAAGCTCTATTGTTATTTTTGAGAAACGACTGCTATCTGTTCTCTTGAGGATTTCACAACCAAAAGTTGTTGCCTTCCCCTGCACTGCTGGCTCACTCTGCTTCCAACGCATAAAAGCCTCCCGCAGCGCATATAGATGAGACATCACTTTAGGCTGCGGGAGGCTTTCGACTATGTATATCATCCTGAATAAAAAAAAGACCATCACAACTATGATGATCTTCTTCGTTGTACTGCTTCTGGGAGGCTGGGGCCTCTTGAAACTGGGCCATCAGCCTCAGGCTGCGCTTTCTTGGCAGATGGCTGACCAGACCATCGTTATCGATGCCGGACACGGCGGTATTTTCCCCGGCAAGGTCAGCAATGACGGCCTCTTGGAAAAAGACATCAACCTAGCGATCGCCCAAAAACTACAGGCGCTTTTGACCGAGAGCGGGACGATCACGGTCATGACGCGGGAAAGCGATAAGGATCTTTTTCCTGAATCAGAGCAGGACAGCAAAATGATCCTCCGTCAGCGCGCTGACCTCAAAGCCCGCACAGACATCGCCGCTGCCAGCCAGGCTGATCTCTTCGTTTCTATCCACTGCAACAGCATCCCCACCGCCAAATGGAGCGGCGCTCAGACGTTTTATGCGCCCAATTCCGAGCAAAGCGCCCAGCTGGCCCAAGCCATCCAAGCCTCTCTCATCAGCCAGCTGAAAAACACCGACCGTGCAGCCCTCGTTCGAGAAGACACCTTTTTGTTCGAACATTTGGATATCCCTGCTGTCATTGTAGAATGCGGCTTTTTGTCCAATGCTGAGGAAGCCGCTCTGCTCCAGCAAGACGCCTATCAGCAAAAAATCGCCTATGCCATTTACTGCGGCATAAGCGACTATTTAGATCAAAATACAGCGCCCGCTCAGTAAAGCGCTTACTGCGCCTCAGCGGTCTCCTTGACGCACGGTCTGGTCTCAGCAAATTTGCGGGACGCTGACCACGTCCAGTATTTGCCCATCATGATGGGTGTCTGAGACAAAAGCAATATCTCTTCACACTCATTGATCCAAAAAAATCCATCGGCAATATGATCCACCAAACGCCAAGACGTCGTCTGACTCAGATAATCGAATAATGCCTGCTGACCTTCCTCATTAGCGGCGGTCAGATAAACCTCCGGTTCCTCAGTGATCTTGGCCCAGCCTGGATTGCCGGAACGCTTCAGCGACATGACGCCCTTAGCCACATCGCGCTTAGACCACATGATCGCCCCTGCCACTGCGCCGGACAATAAAGCGACCAGATTGGCTCTTTTGCTGCCTTCCTTTGCCATCATCTCATCTTCTTCCTCGTATAATATGTTCATTATAACACAACGGTAATTTCTGGCACAAGCCATTCCCGCGATCTGTGCTTCTTTTTTTGCGCACTGTCTATTCTGCCCAGCATCTGCCCATACTACAAAAGATACTTGCTCATTTTGGTACACAAGGCGATGATCTTATGACATTGGATTTCCGTTCCATCAAGCGGCGTCATCTGCTGGCTTTGCTGCTGGCGGCACTCTTATTGACGTCTGCCTATCATTTGGAACACACTAGCCACAAACTGCCCGCAGCCGCCTGGGGCGATATCACGCCGCTCCTTTCGGTGGAAGACCTTTCAGATGCTGACCTTACCTATCTGCGCTCACAGACCGGCTTAGCGCCAGAAGCTGTCCAAGAACTGCGCACGCGATCCGATGGCGCCGCCCAGCTTGAGACGATCCACCGCTGTTACTTCGCGTCGGTCGATTACACCTGCATCCCCAACGGCCCCATTTCCCGTGAGGAATGGATCGTCAATGCTGACGGCGGCTATCAGGCAGGGACACTCTTGGCACCGCTGCACGACGGCGATATATTGGTCACCTTCGGCACCCACACCCTAGGCTGGCGGCACGGACACGCTGCCATCGTCGTTGATGCCAAGCAGCGCCTCACTTTGGAAGCGCTGGTCTTGGGCGAACCAGCCTGCTTACAATCCGCTGATAAATGGGCAGCCTATCCCAATTTTTTGCTGCTGCGCCCCCGAAACATGACGCCCCAAGAACGCAGCGCTGTTGCCCAATGGGCTCTCACCCATTTGGAAAACGTCCCCTATGATCCCCTAGTCGGTCTCACCAGCCCCAAAGCCCCGCCTGACCAAGCCCTGCCGCACGCCACCCAATGCGCTCACCTGGTCTGGAGCGCTTACCACCACTTCGGCTGGGATCTGGATGCCAACGGCGGCCCTGTGGTCACGCCCCGCGACTTGACGCTAAGTGACCAATTAGAGATCATCCAGCGCTACGGCCTTTGATTTTATCTTGAGACATGAAAAGCCAGACTGCTTTTACAGTCTGGCTTTTTCTTGTCTCGCAGGATCAGCCTTTTTTGCTGTTGATGACGGCCTGGGCTGCTTGCTGCTTGAGATAGCCTTGGATAAATTCGTCGATGTCACCATCCATGACGGCCTGGATGTTGCCTTTTTCAATATTGGTGCGGTGATCTTTGGCCATGGTGTAGGGATGGAACACATAGGAACGGATCTGGCTGCCCCAGCCGATCTCTTGCTGCTCGCCTTGGATGGAGGCCATTTCCTGCTCGTGCTCTTTGATCTTGAGCTCGACCAGACGGCTGGTGAGCATTTTCATAGCGGTGGCGCGGTTTTGGATCTGCGAGCGTTCGTTCTGGCACTGGACCACGATGCCGGTGGGCAGATGGGTGATGCGCACGGCGGAGTCAGTGGTATTGATATGCTGTCCGCCGGCACCAGTGGAACGGTAGGTGTCGATCTTGAGGTCTTTGGGATCGATCTCGATATCATCGTCATGATCGACCTCGGGCATGACCTCCAGCGCGGCAAAAGAGGTATGCCGTCTGCCGGAAGCGTCAAAGGGCGAGATACGCACCAGACGGTGCACGCCTTTTTCGGCTTTCAGATAGCCAAAGGCATATTCGCCTTTGATCAGCAGCGTCACGCTCTTGATGCCCGCTTCTTCACCGGCGAGATAATCCAAAAGCGTCACGCCGAAGCCGCGGCGCTCTGCCCAGCGGACATACATGCGGTAAAGCATATCGGCCCAGTCCTGGCTCTCCGTACCGCCGGCACCAGGATGGATGGAAATGATGGCGTTATTGCGGTCATATTTGCCGCTTAAGAGCGTTTCCAGCTCAAAGGCTTCCAGCGCCTGCATCGCGGGCGTCAAAGCGTCCTTGACCTCATCCAGCAGAGAATCGTCGTTTTCTTCTTTGGCCATCTCGTAGAGCGTCTCTGCATCTTCGACCATGGTCTTGAGCTCGTTGAACTTATCGATCTTGCTGCGCAGAGCAGTGATCTGCTGCATGATCTGCTGTGCGGCTTCGGGATCGTCCCAAAAGCCCGGCTCAGCTACTTGTACTTCTAATTCTGCTATTTGCTTCTCACGGTCAGCGAAGTCAAAGAGACTCCCTCAAATCTTCAAGGATTTTTCTGGCCTCTTCTAATTGCTTTTTGATTTCAAAATCCATGTTTTCACGTCCTTTATGATACTATTATGGTCAAAAGCACACCGATAAAATTATCGGTGTGCAGTGTTGTACCCTTATTTCTTATCGGCCGCAGCAGTTTTTATACTTCTTGCCGCTCCCGCAGGGGCAGGGATCATTGCGGCCGACTTTATCTTTTTTAACGACTGGCTTTTTCACGGGTTTTTCGTCACCGTGGGTAGCATTCAAAATGTCGGTCCGTTCCTGCGGACGCTCGACCACATTGACGCGGTAGATCATGCGCACGGTATCCAGCTGGATCTCACCGATCATCTGGCTGAACATGTCAAAGGCTTCGTTTTTGTATTCATCAACAGGATTACGCTGAGCATAGGCCCGCAGATTGATGCCTTGGCGCAGCTGATCCATGGCGTCCAGATGCTCCATCCATTTGACATCGACGTTTTTTAAGAGGATGATGCGTTCTAATTCATGGAAGACCTCGCTGCCCAATTCCTCTTCACGGGCATGGTAGCGGGCAATAGCAATATCTTTGACATACTGCTTGACTTCGTCGGCCTCCATTTTCTTCATCTTCTCGATATCCAAAGGCTCTCTGAGCAAAAACATCTCTCTGGCTTTTTGATTGAGCGCTTCCAGATCCCATTCTTCTGGGTATTTGTGCTCGCCGGCCACTTCCTGAACGAGCATATCGCTGGTCAGCTCGATCATGTTGAGAACGCTGTCTTCCACGTTTTCGCCGACCAGGACCTGACGGCGCTGGCCATAGATGACCTCACGCTGTTTATTAGCCACGTTGTCGTATTCCAGCACGTTTTTACGGATCTCGAAGTTGCGCGCCTCGACTTTTTTCTGGGCGTTCTCGATGCTGCGGCTGATCATGCCGTTTTCGATCGGCATATCGTCATCCATGCCGATCTTGTCCATGACGCCTTGGATATTGTCCGCACCGAATCGGCGCATCAGATCATCCTCTAAGGAGATGTAAAACTGAGTCGTACCAGGATCGCCTTGACGACCACTACGACCACGGAGCTGATTATCGATACGGCGGGATTCATGGCTCTGTACCAATGATGTATAGACCGCCCAGATCGGTCACACCTTCGCCCAACACGATATCGGTACCACGGCCAGCCATATTGGTGGCGATGGTGACCATGCCGCGCTGACCAGCCTGAGCGACGATCTCTGCCTCTTTTTCGTGGTACTTGGCATTGAGCACTTGGTGCGGGATACCGCTTCTCTTCAAAATATCGCTGAGCATTTCGGAGATCTCGATGGATACCGTACCGACCAAAACAGGCTGCCCCTTGAGATGCAGCTCTGCGACTTTGGAGGCAATGGCTTTGTATTTGCCGTTTTGCGTGCGGTAGATCACATCCGGTTTATCCTCACGAATGATCGGCTTATTGGTCGGGATGATGACAACGTCCATACCGTAGATAGCACGGAACTCATCTTCCTCTGTCTTGGCAGTACCGGTCATACCAGCCAGCTTGTTGTACATA
>CABVBB010000124.1 GCA_902496505.1 uncultured Peptococcaceae bacterium | reverse complement strand
AAAACGGTCGAGGATATCATCATGGAGCCCTTGATCATCCACAATATCGGCACCAAAGAAGAGCGCGAAGCCAAGGTGCGCGACCTGATCGCCAAGGTCGGCCTCAATCCCAGCCATGCCAAGCGCTATCCTCACGAATTCTCCGGCGGCCAGCGGCAGCGTATCGGTATTGCCCGCGCGCTGGCACTGGAACCGAAGCTCATCATCTGCGACGAGCCAGTCTCAGCGCTGGACGTCTCCATCCAAGCGCAGATCATCAATCTGCTCAAAGAATTGCAGGACGAATTCGGCTACACCTATATTTTCATTTCCCACGACCTCAGTGTGGTCAAGCACATCTGCGACCGCATCGGCGTCATGTATCTGGGCAAAATGGTCGAGTCTGCCGATGACATCACCCTCTTTGCCAATCCGCTGCATCCGTACACGCAGGCGCTGTTCTCCGCTATCCCTGTGGCAGACCCCTCCTACGATAAGGATCAGATCATTTTAGAGGGCGATATCCCCAGCCCCGTCAATCCGCCCAGCGGCTGCAATTTCCACACTCGCTGCCCCAAGGCCATGCCGATCTGCAGCCAGCGGGAACCGGTCTACAAGGAATATGAGCCCGGCCATTTCGCCGCCTGCCTGCTCTTAGAGGAGCAGGAAAAGGCGCAGAAGCCGCTGCTCAAAAAAGAAGGCGATGCTCAGTGAAACCGACCATAGGACTGGTCACCATCGGACAAAGTCCCCGCGTCGATCTGACGCCTGATCTGGAAGACCTCTGGCAGTCGCGTTACACCATTTTGGAGCGCGGCGCCTTGGACGATCTCACGCCAGAGGCTATTGCCCAATTGGCGCCGACAGCTGGCGAAACGGTGCTGGTCAGCCGTCTCCGTGAAGGCGGCTGCGCCCGCATGGCGGAGGAGCGCTTGATCCCGCTGGTGCAGGAGGCCATCACCTTGACCGCGCGCCAAGCCAGTGCTGTTTTTTTGCTCTGCACCGGCGAATTCCCGCCTATGGCGTCACCAGTGCCGCTCTTTGAGCCTGACCGCATCCTGCGCAATACGGTCCGCGGCATCTTAAAGCCCGGCCAGAGACTAGGCGTCATCGTGCCTGAAAAAGATCAGCAGGAGGACATCGTCCGCCGCTGGGCCAAATACATCGACAATCCGGTCATCACCGATTTTGGCTCGCCCTACGCCGGCGATACCCATCTTTTGGAACAGGCGGCAGAGCGGCTCAAAAAGCAGGATGTGGACCTCATCGTCCTGGACTGCCTGGGCTACAGCCAACGGATGAAATATATCGTCAAGGCCATCACCGGCCGACCGGTCATCATTCCCCGCACCTTAGTCGGGCGGCTGATCGAAGAAGTATTATAAAAAGTATGGGACCGCTGTACAAAAGCTGAGCAGGGCTTTTGGGCAGCGGTCTCATAGGCGTTATTATCGATTGGGAGGCAATAACAATGGAAAAACAAGCCATTTTGAAAATGATGGAGGACCTCTGCAACGCCAAAGGCATCTCCGGCTTTGAAGACGAAGTAGTGGCTGAGGTCCGCCGCTTTGGCGAAGGCTTAGGCCAGTTTCAAGAAGACTCTCTGCGTGACCTGATCATCTATCGCGCGGAAAATAAAGGCGGCCGTCCGATGGTCCAGCTGGATGCCCATACCGACGAGGTCGGCTTCATGGTGCAGGCCATTCGCCCCAACGGCACGCTGCAATTCATCAATATCGGCAACTGGGTCTCAAGCAATATCCCAGCGCACCGCGTCTGGGTACAAAACAGCCTGGGCGAGTATGTCCCCGGCATCGTGGCCAGCAAGCCGCCTCATTTTATGAGCGACGCGGAGAAAAAAGCACCCCTGGATGTGAACAGCCTGGTCATCGACATCGGCGCGTCCTCGCTAAAGGAAGCTGTAGAAGACTACCATATCCGCATCGGTGCGCCCGTTGTGCCTGATGTGACTTTTGAATACGTCGATCAGCACGATCTGATCATCAGCAAAGCCCTGGACAATCGCCTGGGCTGCGCTTCCATCATCGCCACACTGGATGCGCTCAAAGGCGAAGAATTGGCCGTGGATATTGCTGGCGCTTTCGACTGTCAGGAAGAAGTCGGCGCTCGCGGCGCTGTCGTCACCGCCAATACCATCAAGCCCGACATTGCCATCGTCTTTGAAGGCTGCCCGGCTGATGATACCTTCTCCCCAGAATATGCTATCCAGACCGCGCTCAAGAAAGGGCCTATGCTGCGTCATATCGATGCCCGCATGATCACCAATCCCCGTTTCCAGCGCTATGCACTGGATCTGTGCGAAGAACTGTCTATCCCCGTGCAGACAGCTGTCCGCTCCGGCGGCAGCACCAACGGCGCGTCCATCCATTTGTCCAACCAAGGCGTGCCCACCATCGTCATCGGTATCCCTGTCCGCTACGCGCACACCCATTATGGGATATCCAGCTATGCTGACTGGGAAAACGGCGTGAAATTGGCTGTCGCGATCCTCAAACGTCTGAACGCTGACGTGATCGCCAGCTTCTAAACAAAATAGATACCTAAAAAAGAGGCAGGATGTGCGCCAACACATCCTGCCTCTTTTTTGGTGCTTCTGATGCGCCCAGCAGCCAGAGATGATTCCCAAAAATGATGACTTATGTTACAATATAAGCAGATATTTTGTAAAAAAAAGAAATCTTGCAGCCAAACGATACAGAAAGGGGACGTGAAGGGATTGGACAAGAAAGTAAAAATGTGTTTATGCGGCGCATGTCTGGCGCTTCTGTGCAGTATGCCGACGCAAGCCTGGGCGGGGTTTGATCTGGAAAAGATCACGACGACCAATGTGTACGGGCTCTATGATGAGGTGGATCTGAGCAAGCAGCCCGAAGATATTTCCGGAAAAGGCTGGCAGTGGAAGGCCGCTTTAAAGCAGCTTTATTTAAGCGGCGTGACCGTCATAACGAGCGAGGATATCCAGCTGCCTGGGGGGAGCGAGATCATTTTGGCGGCGGGTACAGAAAATTATCTGGCGTTCTCCGGCGGCAGCTGCGGCCTATACGCTGACGGCGATCTCACCATCAGCGGACCGGGCAGTCTGCTGATCAACAGTGACAGCAAGGGGATAGTGGCCGAGGGCCGATCGATCATCGAAGCAGGGCAGATCACGGTCGATGCTGTGGAGGAAGGGATCTCAGCGGAGAGCTATCTGCAAAACGGCGGCACGGTCCAGATAACAGCGAATGAGGGTGTGACCGCAGAAAAGGTCATCATCAACAACGGACAGCTGATCATTGCGGGCAAGGAATGCGGTATCATGACAGCAAACTTAGCGTTGAACGAGGGGCTGATGGAGCTGCACGCTTATGGCTATGGGATGATGATATTAGATGGCCAAGGGGTGATCAACAGCGGGACGCTCAAGATCGGTCAAGCTTCCGGCGGCACTTTGCCGTTGGATGGCGTGCTCTTAAGCGAGCAGGCAAAGCTTACTGTGAGCGGCGGTGATGTGGAGATCTATGCCCGAGAGACAGCTTTAGGCGGCGCCATGCTGCCCGAGCAGACAGCGCAGAAGATCGAATTCAACGGCGGCCGAGTGGCTCTCCAAGGAAGCAGGGCGATGAACATGATTTTGATCCTGGAGGCAGCCCGCGCTCAGGAGGCGCCGCCCATCGGTAGTATAATAAAAGTTAGCGGCGATATCAGGGAGGTCAATGGCCTTTCGCTGCAGCGGCTGGAGACGCCGGTGACCTTTTGGGACAGTGACCAAGCGGGCGTGCAGTATTGCTATGGCTATGCCGAGGACGGACAATTGGCTTCCCATGTGACGCTGGTCTCAGGGCAGGAGGGCGTACAGCCAGCGGGACTGGATGGTTTCTATGTCGATGGCCGAAAAGTGACCTTGTCCTCTGCCAACGAAGGCCAGATCTATATCGATGAGCATGGCCGCACCATGGTCCCCCTGCGCACGCTCAGCAAAGCGCTGGGTTATACAGCTCAGTGGCGACAAGCGGATCAAAGCATCACGCTGAGCAATAGGGCGGGCGATAGCGTCATCTTTTACTTAAACCAGCCGGATTATGTGGTTAATGGCGAACGGCGACAGATGGATACCACAGCTGTCTCCCTGCCGCCAGGGCGCACTCATGTGCCGCTGCGTTTTGCCGCAGAAAGCTTAGGTGCGGCGGTAGAGATGCGCCAAGCGGCAGACGGTACGCCGCAAGTCATGATCACTACGACACAAAAGGGGGACTAGCAATGGGGAAAAAGACAACGCTTTTTATGCTCCTGACGGCTATGCTGCTGTGCTGTTTTCCGCTGGAGGCCAAGGCTGGACAGACGAGTATAGATGTCAGCAGACTGCCCAATTATAATTTCACCGAGCGGACAGGACAGATTTCCGGTGATGGCTGGTCTTGGGATGGCACTAAGCGGCAGCTGACGCTGAAGGGAGCGGTCATCTACAGTACATTTGATAATGTGCGCCTGCCAGATGGCACAGAGATCATTTTGCAGGAAGGCTCGGATAATTACATCGTCACTCAGAACGGTTCTTACAATAATGGCCTATTCAGCGACGGCGATATCACGATCAAAGGCACAGGAAGATTATATATCGACAGTGGTATAGGCATCCAATGCGCAGGCCAATGTCGGATCGAAGGAGCGGATGTCTCCATCACAGCCATTTACACCGGGGTCAGCGCCCACAGTTTTGTCCAGGACAGCGGCAAACTCTCTATCCGATCAAAAGGCAGCGCTATAGAAGGCCAAACAGTAACGATCAATGGCGGGCGGCTTTTTTTGGATGGGCTGCTCAGCGGCATCAGCACCAAAGATATGGTGATCAATAAGGGAACAGTGGATATCAGCACCATATCCATGGGCATTCAGATCTTTGGCGGTCAGTTGGTCATCAATGACGGCATGCTCAAGATCGATACGCTGAATATGGGCATGCATGCCTTCATGGGGATCAATTTGTACCAGCCCGAGGCTCAAATGATCATGCACGGCGGGCAGGCAGTGATCACAGCCAGCGGCGTCGCAGTCTTTGACAGCACGTATTCTACACAAATGCCAGCCAAGCCCCGCCTCATCATGGATGGCGGAGAAATGCGCTTGACGGGGCAAACGGCAGTAGAAGTAGAATCCCCAGCAAGTGATGTCCAGAAGATGACGGATAAAAATTTCCCGCAGCCCTCAGCGATCATTCAATTAAGTCAGGGCGTACAGCCCGCAGAGCAAGTGCAGACAGGACGCGTGCTGGAAACCGACCAAGCAGATGATGGCCAAACAGTCGGCTGGTACGTGTACGGCTTTGTCCAAGACGATCAGCTGGCCTCCAGCGTTACGCTGAAAGCCCAATAGGCTGTATCGAGTGAAAAGGAGGTGGAAAATATGACCAATAGTAAAAAAGATGAAGTAAAACAAGAAAAAATAGCAGCATATTACACCCCAGAACAAATGGAAGCTTTGCGCAAAGCAGCGGAGGCAAAGGGGCAGGATTTCGCAGAGTTTATGCTGACTGCAACTCGCGAGGATTTGATTCTAATATTTAACAAGTGATAAATGAAATACGGCTGGTTTGACCAGCCGTATAATACATAACACATTTTGAAAGAGGTTAGAACATATGACCATTATCAAGAAAGGGATCAAATCAGCAACGACGGCTGTTCAATCGGAGCAAGCCCTAGATGTCTCCAGAGACGTGACAGTCACAACGCACAGCGCTTATATGATGCCCCATATTTTGGCATCGCGCGATATGGAAGGAATATTGACCCATGAGGTTTTAGCACTGGAATCCGTATCTGTTGGAACGACCTTTTTGGCGTTCAATGGTGAGCGCTGGGAAAAACGGTTGTTTTTAGATAATCTGAATGTTGTTAATTATGCTGTCGATAGAAATAGTAATTTTTATTTTTTGAGTCGACCGAAATATGTAGGCTGCATTGATAAAAATGGGGATATGCGCTGGCGCATAGCTTTGGAACATGATGATATCATTATGCCAATGAATTACGACCAACTCAGACAAAATGGAATACAAGGATGCTTATTATTTGCGCACGACCGCTTGATCCTTTTGGTCAAGACAGAAGATAAGAAGGCTGGCACGACGGCGGCAAGACTCAGGATCATGACGCCTGCTGGTGAAATATTAGCGATCCAAGAAGTTGAGCGGGATGAGAGTAATGGTGATCAAATGTATGAACTGACGATCAACGACCACATTATTGAGATCAAGAATGGTAGGCTACTGTATAAATATTCATTGGAGGGCGAGTTTTTAGGCAAATACAGCATAGAGGCAAAAATAGAGCAAGAATCAAATAAACTGCTTAAAGATGTGGCGCTGATCAGCACGATTGGCAATAAAATTGTCCAAGATGATAGGGGGCATTATTATCTGCTGAGTCGAAAGGTGTTTAATGATCATGATGAACCAGAGGTGCAGCGTGTCATCTTCACATCAGCTGGCGAGGTGCTCAAAAATGATATTTTTCCTTGCAAGGAAGAAGAATTTGCAGAGGTCCTGGATGTGTTTTATCATCATGGACGCATCTATGTGTTAACAGAATGGTTTTTAAATGAGCAGGAAGAGCTTATCCAATCGGAACATTA
>CABVBB010000123.1 GCA_902496505.1 uncultured Peptococcaceae bacterium | reverse complement strand
AATCATACTGTATAAAAAAAGACGATACAGACAAGTGTCCGTATCGTCGTAAGATCAGGCATTGACGACATGTAAATAGTCGACCATTTCTTCCTTGAATGCAATGGCGGAAGCATCATAAACAAAGCCTCTGTCATAGGAGATCACCGGGTAGAATGGGCAGTCATAGTCAAAAGAATTGTTGTAAGAAGTGATGACCGTCTTGCAGGCCAAGCCCAGCGCTTTAAAGTTTTGATTAAAGATCGCCATAGTCTTGGTGGCCAATTGTCTGGGGACAGCGACCCAGAAATTTTGTTTGTCTTGGCCCAGTAAAACGCTGAAGCTGCGTTCGCTGTTCCATTTATCATTAAGCTGACGAACCTGTTCTAAACTGCGGTCGATCTGAGCGGTGATGCTTTTGTGATCAGCCTCTGTCAAAGCGCTCTTCTCAAAACCCCAGCAGACAAATTCCTGTTTGCCTTCTTCTTGCGGACTCAAATAAAAAATCTTCTTGTTCAATCAAATTCTCCCCTTGTCTCATCATCACTGAAAGTATAAAGTAAATGGTGTCTTTCATTTTGTCACGATCACAGGTGCTTTGATTTACTTCTTTATCTATTTTAGCCATATCTCCCGAAAATGCAACCGCTTTGCCTTTAAAATATTCTTATAGATGACAATGGATGCAAATAATTATTGGCAAATGCTATTAAATATGCTAGAATTTTTTACGAAGCGACCTGCCGCAGGCGTTTCACCAGCCCGTTTGCCACAGCAGACGCTGGCTATAATTTATGAGGAGCGTGAATCAAATGAAAATTGCCTTACCGACCAGAGATGGTCAAATCGATAGCCATTTCGGCCATTGTGCGTATTACACGATCTTTACCGTTGAAAATGGCAAAATAACCGCAGAAGAAACCATGCCTTCTCCAGAAGGCTGCGGCTGCAAATCCAACATTGCCCCCGAATTGGCTCAAAAGGGCGTACTGGTGCTCTTAGGCGGCAACATGGGCGACGGCGCTTTAAATGTGCTCAACAGCAACGGCATTGAAGTCATCCGCGGCTGCTCCGGCGACGTCCGTTCGGTAGCAGAAGCTTGGCTGCGCGGCGAACTCAAAGACAGCCAGATCGCCTGCGAAGCTGACCATGAACACGGCCACTCCTGCCCCAATCATTAATCTTTGATCGCAAAACGAAAAGCCTGTATGCTCACGCGGCATACAGGCTTTTTTCATGAATGCATGATCTGAAAACGGCGGTCAAGCAGCTTGATCAGCAAAAGAACAATTTTTTCCAGCAAAAAGCTAAGTAAAACGATGACCAGCGTCCAGGCAAAAAGATCGGTCATTTCCAGAGAGACTTTGGCATTGTAAAGCTGCATACCGATGGTCGAATTGAGCAGACCAATGACCTCTGCTGCTACGCCGGACTTCCAGGCCAAACCCAGCCCCACGCTGCAGCTGGAGATCAGGTACGGGATGATGGACGGCACGTAGATCTTTTTGATGATGCTCCACCGCGACAGTCTGTAGACCTCCCCCACCTCCAAAAGCTCCTTGCTCACGCTGACCAGCCCCTGATGCAAGCTGGTATAGATGATCGGCAGTACCATGATGAAGGAACAAAAGGTGGATAAATAACCGCTCTTCACCCAGACCAAAGCCAAGATGATAAAAGACGCTACCGGGATCGACTTGATCACATTGAACAGCGGCGCCATAAAATCATGGACTAACGGCACCTTGGCTGCCAAAAAGGCCAGCACACTGGCTACTAACAAGGCCAATAGAAAGCCGCCCATGATACGCTCAAGAGACGTGGCGATAGACAGCCAGAAAAAATTTTCCTGCACCAGCTTGGTCAAGCGCAATGCTGTATCTATTGGTGACACCAGCAAAAGCTCAATATCTATCCACATGCTGCACAACTGCCAAACACCCAGCCAAAAAATCAAAATGCCTAAGCTTTTTAATTTTGCCATTGCTTACGGCAGATAGTAGAAGTCATCATTAGGCATTGCGCCGCCCACAGAAGCGGGGTTCGCATCGAACAAGACCTGTAGATAAGCTTGGACATTATCCTTCATCTCTTGGCCGTCCATATAAACAATATTGCACTGGGGAATAGCTTTTTGGGCAATAGCCGCAGAGGGAACGATGCCGAACTTTTCGACCAAAGCAGCGCCGTCTTCCACATTGTTGTTGATGTAATCGATAGAAGCCTGATAATCGGTCAAAAATTGCTGAACAGCCTCAGGATGTTCTTCGGCTACAGCTTTGCGCACGACGATGACGCCGGTGACCAGCTGATGAGCATCTTCGCCCTGAGCTTTGGTCCATTCCTCAGTGACATCTAAAGCTGTGCGGACATCGGCATTTTTCGCCAGGATCGTTGTAGCGACCGGCTGGGGAACCATGGCGATCTCGGCTGCCTCAGTTTTGTACTCTACGGTCACATCTTTCTGGGGATCCAAGCCGTTGGCACTGAGCAGATAGTTCAGCACATATTCCGGTGTATTGGCTTTACCAGTAGAAACGATGGTTTTGCCAGCCAGATCTGCTACAGAATGAATGGTATCGCCTTTTTCCAGAATGTACAGTACGCCCAAAGTGTTGATAGCAGCTACTTCTACATCACCTTTAGTCTTGTTGTAGAGGACAGATGCCACATTACAAGGCAGAGCGGCGATATCGACTTCACCCGTGATCAATTTGCCATTGATCTCATCAGCTGCACCAGCAATAGTGATATTGTACTGATCGCCCAATTCGCCTGCTTCTGCATCCTCCATCAATTTGACCATCCCCATGCCAGTAGGGCCACTCATGGCCATCACATTCAGGGTAACAGGCTCTTCGGTCTGCTGCTGTTGCACTGGCTCTTGGGCTTGCTGCTGATCATTGCCTTTACTATTGCCGCAGCCAGCTGCCCCCAAAGTCATAGCGGCCAAAAGGCATCCTGCTACTAGACGTTTCCATGTTTTTTTCATTTCTCTCCACTCCTTAGTATAGATCGATAGCTTACGCTTTGATTTTAGCACTTTCCGCTTTCTCTGATCATCTTTTTTCTTAATGGCTGCTATCTGCCGACCAAGCCTTAAGGATTCGGCCGCCGCCTAAGACCCGATCATCGTCATAAAAACAGACGACCTGTCCAGGCGTGATCGCTCGCTGTGGTTTGGCAAAAGCCGCTACGGCCTCTCCCTCCCTGATGGTGAGTACAGCAGGCTCTGCCTGAGCACGGTAGCGGATCTTCGCCTGAACAGCGATAGGCTGCCCCTCTGGCAGATCAGTGAGCCAATTGAGCTCATCAGCAGACAGATGATCGTGCAGGAGATCCTCCTGTCGGCCGATCGTCACAGTACCCTTTTGCGCGTCGATAGCTGTGACGTAGGCTGGATAGCCCAGTGCAACGCCCAATCCCTTACGCTGTCCGATGGTATAGCAGGGAATGCCCTGATGTCTGCCGATCTTCTGGCCGTTCATATCCAAAAAATCGCCCGGCTGGAAGCGCTTGAGCCCCAGCGTCTCCAGCAAAAACTGCTTGTAATCATTATCCGGCACAAAGCAGATCTCCTGACTGTCCGGCTTCTGGGCAACTTTCAGTCCCAGTTCATCCGCTATGCGCCGCGTTTCCTCCTTGGTCATGCCGCCCAGCGGAAAAACGATGCGCGCAAGCATCCTGCGGTCGATCTGACAGAGGAAATAGCTCTGATCCTTACTGGCGTCCTCGCCCCGCTTCAAATAAGCTGAACCGTCTGGTGCCTGCTCGATCTTAGCATAATGGCCGGTAGCCAAAAATTCTGCTCCCAGCGTCTGAGCAAATTCCGCCAGATGACTGAATTTGATCTGCTGATTGCAGCGTACGCAAGGATTAGGCGTAAGACCTGTCCTATAAGCCTGGATAAAATCTTCGATGATCGTCTGCCGAAATTCCTGCCGCAGATCGAGGACATGAAAAGGGATCTGGAAACGCTCTGCCACCTGCTGAGCATCTTCTGACGCTTCTGCTGTCGTCTCGATCAGACGCATATGCACGCCGATCACCTCATAGCCTTCCTTCTGGAGTAAGTGGACTGCCACTGAGCTGTCCACACCACCGCTCATGCCTAAAACAACACGCTTAGCCACGATATTTTTTCACCACCTTATTTTTATCCCGAGGAGTGGGTCTATAGTACTGCTTGTCCTTGAGCACATCAGGCAGATACTGCTGCTCGACCCAGCCGTCCGCATGATCATGGGGATACTGGTAGCCTAAGCCATGCCCCAATTTTTGTGCGCCCGCATAATGGCTGTCCTTCAAATGATCCGGCACAGGGCCTGCTTCTCCCTTACGGATATCTGCCAAAGCCTGATCGATAGCCAGGTAGGCACTGTTGCTCTTCGGTGCGGTCGCCGCATAAATGACCGCCTGCGCCAAGAGCAGCCGTCCTTCGGGCATACCGATAAACTGCAGAGCCTGCGCAGCACTTTGCGCGACCACTAGTGCCTGAGGATCAGCCATACCGATATCCTCTACAGTGAGGATCACCACCCGCCGGGCGATGAATAACGGATCTTCGCCCGCATCTAGCATTCTGGCTAGATAATAGATAGCCGCATCAGGATCAGAACCGCGCATGCTTTTGATAAACGCGGACGTGATATCATAATGCTCATCTCCTGTATTATCATAGATCACTGCCGGACGCTGCACTGACTCCTCTACGACAGACAGATCGATGATCCGGATGCCTTCTGCATTAGGCTTGCTGGAAAGCACAGCCAGCTCCAAGCCATTTAGGGCAATGCGGGCATCGCCCTGCGCACAATTGGCCAGATGGGCAAAAGCCTCCTCCGTCACTTGCATCCGATAAGCCCCTAGACCACGCTTTTCGTCCGTGCAGCTGCGCTTGAGCAAGGTGATGATCTGCGCCTGCGTCAGCGGCTTGAGCTCAAAGATCATCGACCGCGACAACAGCGCTGGATTGAGGCTGAAATAGGGGTTCTGCGTAGTCGCACCGATCAGGACGATCAGCCCCTTTTCCACCGATGGCAGCAGCGCATCCTGCTGGCCTTTGTTGAAGCGGTGGATCTCATCGATGAACAAGATGGTCTGCCGGCCGTACATTGCCAGATCTTCCTCCGCTTTGGCAGTGATCTTGCGCAGGTCCTGCACGCCATCAGTGACAGCGTTCAAGCTGGCGTAGAATTTGCTGGTGACCTTGGCGATCACATTAGCAATGGTCGTCTTGCCGCAGCCGGGGCTGCCCCAAAAAATGATAGAGGACAGCCGATCTGTCTCGATGGCCCGACGCAAAAGTTTGCCTGGTGCTAAAATATGCTCCTGCCCCACGATCTCGTCCAAATTCTGAGGCCGCATACGCTGGGCCAGCGGAGCTGATTTTTGCAGCGTCTCTTCCTTGTTGAACTCAAAAAGATTCATTTCGCTCATATGCTCCTCCTTTTCCGTCAAGAAGCGGCATTTAGCGCTTCAAAACGCAAGGCCCGCCACAACCAAAGCTGCCGAACAGACGGCGCTTTCGTTTATGACGGGCCTTTGCTGGCAGATCTGGATCTGCCTTACTTACACTTGAGTTGTTGCGCCGATCGTTTGCTCCTTATGCCTGCAGCAATTTGACCAATTCAGCTTTAGGTCTGAAGCCGATGATACGCTCTGCTTCTTTGCCGCCTTTGAAGACGATCAGGGTCGGGATGCTCATGACGCCATACATCTGAGCGATTCTGCCGCAGTCATCAACATTGAGCTTACAGATCTTGGCTTTACCAACAAAATCGGTAGCCAATTCATCAACGATGGGAGCGATCATTTTGCAGGGACCGCACCATGCTGCCCAAAAGTCGACCAAGACAGGTTGGGTAGCTTCCAATACCTCAGATTTAAAATTTTCTTCTGTCAGCATAATCACATGTTCGTTTGCCATTTTATGAAAACCTCCTAAACATTTATAAATCAATTTACCATGATGTTAGTAAATCTAAACCGCTTCTCCCTTTAGCTTACACATAAATCTTCCAAAAGTCAAAAGCTATCTCCACATATGATAAGCGACTTATTTATCGAACAAATAAAAAAGCATTATTTTTATTTGTTTAAAAGCGCCTGGATGACCGTGCCAGCAATGATCAGCCCCGCTGTGCCGGGCACGTAAGAGATGCTTCCCGGCATCTGCCGTCTGCCCTCCACTGCCTGCACACCATCTTGTTCTGGCTTGATCACAGCTGTCGGTGAATAAACGACCTGCACGCCTTCAGTTATCCCTCGTGCCCTCAGTTCCCGCCGCATCACCCTGGCTAAAGGACAGACCTCTGTCTTGCTGATGTCCGTCAACACAAACTGCGTATTATCTAATTTATTCGCGGTTCCCATACTGCAGATGATCGGCACCTGATGGGCTTTGGCCCACTGGACCAGCGCGATCTTGGCCGTCACCGTATCGCAGGCGTCGATCAAATAATCATACGGCGCATCTAAAAGGGTCTCCACATTTTCCGGCAGGATAAAATCTGCCTTAGCGATGACTTCCAGCGCTGGATCGATATCCATGATCCTCTGCCGCATAGCCTCAACTTTCAGCTGGCCGATCGTTCGTCTGGTAGCATGCAGCTGACGATTCAGATTGGTGATATCGATCCGATCATGATCGATC
>CABVBB010000122.1 GCA_902496505.1 uncultured Peptococcaceae bacterium | reverse complement strand
CCACCAGCACGATGGCATAGACCTTCGCCATTTGTTCAAAGGCCACATAAGGCGGCATAGAAAGTGGCTGCCGCAGGATAATGGTCACATCGCTGCCATCCGCCAGCGTCGTCCGCCCGCTGCGCACCAGCATATTGGGATCGGTCTCGACGAAGAGGCTGATAAATTCGCTGAGCGAATACTGATACCCCAGGCGGCTGTCGCCCCCGCGCTCATCAATAACGGTCAGCGTGCCGTCTACCACCTCGATGGTGGCCTCAAAGTGCGCCAATTCCTCATCGCTCACTTGGTCATAATCCGCCAATTCGAGATGCATGAATTCTGGATTAGGCAGCTGCTGCCAATGCTGGCTGGTGTACACATAGCCCCAGATATGGCCGAAAACGAGGTTGAACAAGATCACCAGGAGCAGACCCAGGCTCATGTAGAGGATCAGCCGCGTGGCGATCAAACGTGCTAAGGTGATGGTTTTATTTTTTCTCAATTTTATACCCGAGCCCCCTTATAGTCTTGATGTACTCTGGTTCGCGGGGATCGGTCTCGATCTTGTCCCGCAAACGGCTGATATGCACAGCAATAGTATTTTCATCGCCGGCCAGATAATTGCCGCTGACGCTCTCATACAGCTGGCTTTTGGTGAAGACCCGCTCCGGCGAGGACATGAGCTTGAGCAGCAGCTTGTACTCCATAGCCGTCAGCTGACAATCCACGCCATTTTTGGACACGCGGCATTTCTCCGGATCGATCTCCAGCTCGCCGTATTTGAGTGCCGCTTGGCTGCTTTGCATCTGGTAATTGCGGCGGATATGGGCATTGACCCGGCTGACCAATTCCAGCGAAGAGAAGGGCTTGACGATGTAATCATCCGCCCCCAGATCCAGGCCGAGGATCTTATCCTGCTCCATATTTTTGGCCGTCAGCACCAAAATAGGCACATTGGAAAATTTGCGCACCTTCTGGATCAAGGTGAAACCATCCAGCCGCGGCATCATGATATCGAAGATGCACAGTGCCGCTTCCTCAGAGAGCAGATAGTCCAGCGCCGCCTGACCATCAGCCTTCCACACCACCTCATAACCCTCCTTCTCCAGAAACATCTGGATCAAATGGGCGATCTCCTGATTGTCCTCAGCGATCAATATCCGCATAATTTTTCCTCCTTTGTGTAAACGTCTTTTCTCCATTATAATAGTCCGCCCAGCTTACGGGAAGCCTAATTTCATCTTAAGAATTCTTAAGAAAGCCCTTATGCATCCCACACCGTTATGCTATACTAAGAAAAAGAGGTGATCAAACATGAGTCTGTATGCCGAAAAAAACCAACTTGTTGCTTTGCCGGAATTTGAAGCCATGGCCAAAAATGAGCAGCTGAACTACGAGCTCATTGACGGTGTGGTATTGATGTCGCCCCGACCGAGCCTCGAGCATCAAAATGTGAGCGGCAACCTTTACTTTGAATTGCGTCAGCAGCTCAAGGATGCCGACTGCAAACCTATCCTGGAAGTTGATCTGGTCTTAGCAAACGACAGCCTTGTCCCCGACCTCATGATCATCTGCGATCAAGAATTACAAGGCAAACGTTATGAAAAGCCCCCGCTGATCGTCATGGAGATCATCAGCCCCACCAGCGCTTCCCGCGATCACATCATCCAAGCGCCGCAAATACGAAGAATTAGGCATCAAAGAATACTGGATCATTTCCCCGGAAGAAAAATGCGTCACCGTCTTTGATTTCACCGCCAACAGGCATGAGATGTACTGCGACGGTCAGGTCCGCTCCTTTGTCCTGCCTGCGATCCAGATCACTTTAGATGATATTTTTGCTTAAGCTATCTTTACGTTGTCTCTCCAAAAACTTTCGTACCAAGATCATATCCGACATTCTCGTCAAATAAAACCTCTGCCCCGTGTGCACGCCTGGGCAGAGGTTTTTTTGGCTGGTGTCTGACGTTAAGAAATCTTAAGACTGATTTAACGCTGGCGTTAAGTTTCTCCTCTATACTGAGGTCAATCATTGTTCACAACGACCCCAAAGGAGAAATGCTCTTATGAATCGACCCTTGCGAAAAAAAGTCAGCCTGGCCTGTACGCTTTTGATCCTCTCTGGTACGTTGACTGCGTGCGGCGCGCCCAGCGCAGGACCAGGCGGCGCCCCGGGCAGTATGCCCTCAGCTGGCGCTGAAACGACCATAGTCAGTCTGGCTATGGCTTACCCTGAGCGTCAGACTATTGCCCTCACCTCAGAGATCATCGGCACCGTCAAGCCTAAGCATCGATCCGACGTCCTGCCCAAAATGAGCGGCGAAGTGCTGGCTGTCCATTTCCAAGCCGGCGACCGCGTGACAGAAGGCCAGGTGCTGGTCACGCTGGACTCTGACAGTCTCGTGTCCGCCCGCATCAATGTGGATAACGCTCAGATCCAGCTGGAAACAGCGCAGAAAAATCTGGAACGCGTCCAAGTGCTCTACGACAGCGGCGCCCAGTCCCTGCAAAGTCTGGAACAGGCGCAGCAAAGTCTGTCGCAGGCCCAGCTGCAATTAGAATCGGCGCAGGACAGCTACAGCAATTTGGAGAAGAACGTCAACATTACCGCCCCCCTCTCCGGCGTCATCGAAAGCCGCAGTGTAGAGGTCCATGACAATGTCTCACCGCAGAGTCCCATCTGCACCATTGCCCAAAAAGACACCATGCAGGTCGTTTTCCAAGTCTCTGAGCGCATCAAAAATACCCTAAACCTTGGCGATGATCTCACCCTGACCAAAAACGGCACTGCTTACAGCGGCACCATTACCGAAATTGCCGACAAGACCAGCGACAACAGCGGTCTCTTCGAGATCAAAGCCGATATTGCCAAAGGCGCTGAGCTTTCCAGCGGTTCCAAAGTCGCGCTCAGCCTCATCACCGACCGCGCCGAAAATGTGCTGACCATCCCCGTGGATGCTGTGTACTATGATGACGGCAAACCGTACGTTTTCATCAACAACAACGGCACCGCCCAACTGCGCTACATCGAGACTGGTCTTTACGACGATCAGCTGATGCAGGTCATTTCCGGCCTGGACGAGACCACCGAGGTCATCACCAGCTGGAGCAGCAAACTCACAAACGGCACTGCCGTGACCAAAGCAGAGTAGGGGGGAGACACATGAACTTGACCAAACTCGCCCTCCGCCGCCCTGTTTCCGCAGTGCTGCTGATCATCATGATCATCATCTTCGGCTTCACCTCCTTCGGCGATCTGGAACAGGAACTGACGCCGGAAATGGAGACCCCCATGCTCATGATCATGACCCTGTATTCCGGCGCTGGCCCTGAAGATGTAGAGGACCTTGTCACCTCCCCCTTGGAGGATGCTATCGCCAGCCTGAGCGATGTCAAGACCGTCACCTCCCGCTCAGCAAAAAATCAATCCATGATCATGATCCAGTACGAATACGGCACGGACATGAGTGAAGCTTATGACAAGCTGAAGAAAAAAGTTGACAGCGCCCAGCGCAATTTGCCCGATTCGGTCAATACGCCCACCATCATGGAAATGGCCATGGATCAAAGTGACACCATGAATCTCTCCATTACCGGCGACGTGCCCGGCGGCCTCTACAATTATGTGGACAACAACGTCGTCCCCGAACTGGAGAAACTCTCCGGCGTGGCCAGCGTCTCCACCTACGGCGGTCAGCAGGAATACGTCAGCATCACCCTAAACAGCGAAGCCCTCCAGCAGTACAATTTGACCATGAACAATGTGGTCAGCGCCGTCTCCTCTGCCGACTTCTCTCTGCCTGCCGGTAATGTAGACGTCGGCTCGCTCAACCTCTCCGTGAGCACCGGTATGAGCTACAAAACGCTGGAATCGCTCAAAAACATCCCCATCACCGTCGGTCAGGGGCAGGTCATCCTGCTTTCCGATATCGCCGCGATCTCCGAAGCGCGCAAAGAATCCGAGATGCTCAGCCGCTATGACGGCCAAGACACCGTGACCGTGGGCATCGCCAAGCAGCAGTCCGCCACCGCGCAAGAGGTCTCCGCAGCCGTTTACCAAACCATCGATCAATTGCAGAGCGAGGCCGGCGACTCCCTTTCCATCACGGTGACCAGCGACAGCTACGAATCCATCAAAAGTTCGCTGGATTCCGTCCGTTCCACGCTGATCATCGCCATCATCATCTCCATGGTCATCCTGCTTTTGTTCTTCGGCGATCTCAAAGCTTCGCTGATCACCGCCAGTTCCATGCCGGTATCCGTGCTCATCGCCTTCATCTTCATGAAGTACGCCGATTTTTCGCTGAACATCATTTCCATGGCCAGCCTGGTCATCGGCGTCGGCATGATGGTGGATAATTCCATCGTGGTTCTGGAAAGCTGCTTCCGCAGCCGAGCCGAAGGCAAAAGCCTCTACGACGCCGCCATCGACGGCACCAAAGCCGTCACCGCCTCCATCGTCGCCTCCACCATCACCACCATCGTCGTCTATCTGCCCTTAGCGCTCATTAATGGCATGAGCGGCCAGCTCTTTAAGCCCCTGGGCTTCATCATCGCCTTCACGATGGTGGCCTCTCTGCTCTCCGCCATGACCATCGTGCCGCTGGCTTTCTACTTCTACCAGCCCAAGGAAAAGGACACCGCGCCTCTTTCCCGCCCGCTCAAAAAGCTCACCGCCGCTTACGAAAAATTGCTGCGCAAGAGTATTTACCGCAAGAAGACCGTTTTTGCCATCACCGCGCTCCTCCTTATCGCTGCCCTCTTTTCTGCCACGGGCATCAATATGGAGCTCATGCCCGCCACCGACGAAGGCACCATTGCCGTCTCCGTCTCCACGCGGCCCGGCCTGCGCTTCGAAGAACAGAGCGAGATCTTAGAGCGCGTAGAAGCTGTCATCGCCGCCAATGAAGATGTGGCGCACTACACCTTGCGCGGCGCAAACTTCACCGTCGATCTGCGTGATGACCGCACCCATTCCACTGCCGACATCATCAGCCAATGGAAGGTCGATATGCGCACCATCTTGGACTGCGACATCGAGATCAGCAATTCCTCTGCCATGAGCAGCATGAATATGCCTGCCGACCAAAGCCGCTTCATGCTCCGCGGCACTGACTACGACGAGCTCAAGAGCGCCGCCGCCAGCCTCGTCAAAACGCTGGGCAGCCGAAGCGACGTCACCTACGCCGCCTCCTCCCTCTCCAGCGGCGCGCCCAGCCTCAAGATCGAGATCGATCCGGTCAAGGCCGCCGCTGAAGGCTTCACCCCCGCTCAGGTCGCTTCCACGGTGAATGCTGTCATGACCGGTCAAGAAGCCGCCGCCATCATCGAAGACGGCGAAGAAAAAAGCGTCTACGTGGAATATCCCACCGACCAATACCAAAGCGTCGCCGATCTCCAGGGACTCACCCTCTCTACAGCCAGCGGCCAGTCTCTGCCCCTTTCCGATATTGCCGAGATCCGCTATGTTGACAGCCCGCAGAGCATCTCCAAAGAAGACGGCTACTACACCGTCACGCTGACCGTCGAAGCAGCGCCGGACAATATGGCTGCCTCCAAGCAGGAGATCAGCCAAATGGTTTACGGCGCAGCCCTGCCGGAAAGCGTCTCCTTCGGCACAGACAGCCTCCAACAATCCATGGACGACGAATTTTCCCAGCTCTACGGCGCGATCCTCAGCGCGATCCTTTTGGTCTTCATGGTCATGGCTATGCAGTTTGAATCCCCCCGCTTCTCCCTCATGGTCATGGTCTGCGTGCCCTTCAGCTTCATCGGCTCGCTCTTCATCCTCTCCCTCACTGGTTCCTCCATCAATATGACCTCGCTCCTAGGCTTCCTCATGCTCATCGGCACTGTGGTCAATAACGGCATCCTCTACGTCGACACCGTCAACACCTACAAGCTCACCATGTCCCGCGAAGATGCCCTCGTTCAGGCCGGCGTCACCCGCTTGCGCCCCATCCTCATGACCTCCCTCACCACCACCCTGAGCCTCGCGCCCCTAGCCATTGGCATCGGCCAAAACGCCGAAATGATGCAGGGCTTTGCTATCGTTGCTATCGGCGGCATGCTCGCCTCCACCGTCCTGGCCCTTTTGCTCCTGCCCACCTTCTATATGGCCATGGACAAAAAGAAACTCACCCCCGCCCGCTACCGCCTGCGCCAATTTTTGAGCTCTCTCCGGCGCAAAAAACCGAGCGAAGACACCTCTTTACAATAACGCTTTACCCTCAGCAGATGTCCGTCAGCAACGGCATCTGCTTTTTTCTGCCTTCGCATCCTAGCAAAAAAAGACATCAGCAGCCCCTGGCCACTGATGTCTTTTTTCATTTTCCTTCTCCCCGCTCCGGCGGTATAAATTCCAGCAGCTCGTCTATACTGCATCCCAAAACGGTGCAAAGCCTGGCCAGAACATCAATATCGAGACGGGTGACGGTATTGTTGCAATAATTATTGATCTGCGTCCTTTGCATCTCTGCACGGTGACTGAGTTTATTTTTGCTGATGCCAGCTTCTTTGATGAGCTCTTCCAGATGGATCTTGATGGTTCCATATCGTTCCATCATTTTCACCTTACTCCCTCTACGACTTCTGCGAATTCTTACGACTAGTATATACTAAGTAAATCTCGTTTATAAGCTGTAGGAAATGTAAGTTGTAAAATCTTGTCCAGGAA
>CABVBB010000121.1 GCA_902496505.1 uncultured Peptococcaceae bacterium | reverse complement strand
ATCCACCACCAGCGGCAGACCGGCATTGGGCTGGACAATGAGCGGCAGTTCCGTGGCCGCAGCCAATTCTGCGATCACGGCCAAAAGTTCCTCCGGCCCGCCGGAACAGTTACAGCCGATGACAGACGCGCCCAGCCGCTCCAAGGTCGCTGCTGCGGCCGCCGGACTAGCGCCGGTCAGCGTGCGGTTGTTCTTCATATACGTCAGGCTGCAGATCACCGGGATATTGCAGACTGCGCGGCAGGCCATCAGCGCTGCCCGCATCTCGCCCAGGTCGCTGAACGTCTCCAGGATCAGATAATCCGGCCCCGCTTCCGCCAAGGCCCGCGCCTGCTCCATATAAATGTCCAGCATTTCCCCAAAGCCCACTTCGCCCAAAGGCTCCACAAAATAGCCCGTCGGCCCCAAGGTCGCCGCCACCTTGCCGTGACCCTCCTCCTGACAGACCGCCTTAGCGATCGCCACTGCACGGTAATTGATCTCCCGCACCTGATCGGCCAGCTGATACTCCTGGAGCTTGGCCCGGCTGCCGCCGAAGGAATTGGTGGTGACGATGTCACAACCTGCCCGCAGATAATCGCGGTGCACGCTGGCTACGATCTCCGGCGCGCTCAGATTGAGCGACTCCGGATTCTGCCCCGGCGCTAAGCCCCGCTCTTGAAGCATGGTGCCCATCGCGCCGTCAAATACTAAGATCTCCATCCTCATCCCTCCTGTTCATTGAGCTGCGCCAGATTATACGGCGTTTCCTGATAAACGTGGTAATTGAGCCAGTTGGCAAACAGCAGATTGCCGTGGCCGCGCCAGCGCACGATAGGCTCCTGCTGAGGATCATCATTCGGGAAATAATGCTTGGGCAGCGCGATATCCAGGCCCTTGTTCTTATCCCGCAGATATTCATCCCTGAGGATATACGGATCATACTCCGCATGGCCAAAGACGAATACCTGCCGGCCATCCTGGCTGGTCGCCAGAAACGCCCCCGCCTCATCCGACACCGCCAAAAGCTCCAATTCCGGCACTTTTAAAATATCCTCCACCCGGCATTCCGTATGCCGAGAGTGCGGCGCATAAAACACATCGTCAAAGCCCCGCACGATGGGCCGACGCTCCAGCACCCGATGCTCAAACACGCCGAAGCGCTTCTCCGCCAGCTGCACCTTGGGAATGCCGTAATAATGATACAGCGCCGCCTGTGCGCCCCAGCAGATAAAGAGCGACGAAAAGGCCCGCTTCTGCGCAAAATCCAGCACTGCCGTCAATTCGTCCCAATAATTCACATCCTGATAATCCATCTGCTCCACCGGCGCGCCCGTGATGATCATGCCGTCATATTTCTTATCCTGGATATCCTCAAAACTTTTGTAAAACGCCTCCAAATGCGACTGCGGCGTGTTCTTGCTTCTGTGCGTCGCCATGTGCACCAGATCCACATTGACCTGTAAAGGGGTATTGCCCACCAAACGCAGGAGCTGTGTCTCCGTGACGATCTTGGTCGGCATCAGATTGACGATAGCGATGTCCAACGGCCGGATATCCTGCGTCATGGCTCGCTCCGGGTGCATGACGAAAATATTTTCCTTGGCTAAAGTCTCGCTGGCAGGCAATGCCTGCGGTATGATAACTGGCATCGTCTTTCCCCCTTACGCTTCGATCTGAGCCAAGGCCTGCTCCAGATCAGCTTTGATGTCCTCTACATTTTCGATGCCCACGGAGAAACGGATCATATCCGGCAATACACCGCTGGCGATCTGCGCTTCCTCACTGAGCTGCCGATGCGTCATGCTGGCCGGGTGCAGCACATGGCTGCGCAGATCGCCCACATGCACCACCAAAGTCGCCAGCTTCACGCTGTTGATGAACTGCTTGCCCGCTGCGACGCCGCCCTTGACGCCAAAGGCAATGATGCCGCTGCCGCCTTTGGGCAGATACTGCTGCGCCAGTGCATACGTCGGGCTGGACGGTAGGAGCGGATAGCTGACCCACGCCACCTTGGGATGAGCCTCCAGATATTTCGCCAAGGCCAACGCATTGGCGCAGTGCCGATCCATGCGCACCGCTAGCGTCTCCATGCCCAGATTGGTCAGCCAGGCGTTGAAGGGACTCATGGTCGGACCCATGTCCCTCAGAAGCGTCGCCCGCAGTTTGTTGATATAGGCCGCGCTGCCGAACTGCTTCGTATAGACCACGCCATGATAATTCTCATCCGGCTCAGTTAGCTCCGGGAATTTGCCATTGTTCCAGTCGAACCGGCCGCTATCCACCACGCAGCCGCCCACGCTGGTCGCGTGCCCATCCAGATATTTGGTCGTCGAATGGACCACGATGTCCGCCCCATGCTCAAACGGCCGGCACAGATACGGCGTGGCAAAGGTATTGTCCACGATCAAAGGTATCCCCGCTTCATGCGCCAGTGTCGACAGCTTGGCAAAATCCATGACATTGACGCCCGGATTGCCGATGGTTTCGCCGAAGACCGCCCGCGTATTAGGCTGGATAAACTGCCGCATCTCCTCAAGCGGCAGGAACGGATCGATAAACGTCACCTCAATGCCCAAATTTTTCAGCGTCGCGCCCATCAGCGTATGCGTGCCGCCGTACAGATTGGACATACACAAGATGTGCTGACCGCTCTTGCAGATATTGAGCACCGCCAGCATCGTCGCTGCCTGGCCGGAAGACGTAGTCACCGCACCCACGCCGCCCTCCATGACGGCGATTTTTTCCTCCAAGACCCCACAGGTCGGATTGCTGATGCGGCTGTACATATGCCCCTCTGCCTCCAGGTCAAACAAACGCCCCACTTCATCAGCGTCATCATATTTATACGTTGTCGACTGACAGATCGGCGCGATCCGCGCCTGGCCATTAGCCGGGTCATAACCCGCCTGCACACACTGCGTATCCGCCTCAAACTTTTTCCAATCCATTCTCTCGTCCTCCCTTTTTGACCAACAAAAAAAGCCGCCTCTGATAGAGAGAGCGGCTTATCGCAACCATTTCAGCTTCACTTATCTACCAGACCAATGTCTGCCGGAATTGGCACATCCCAGCCTTCCCCAAGAAAGCTGTACGCTGCCGGGCTTCACAGGGCCGTTCCCTCCACCACTCTTGATAAATGTGTATTTGTTTGATGATACCACTTCAGGCTGTATTTGTAAAGTGGTTTTTTACTTTGCTGCTTTTCATTATAGCGTATCGATCAGCTCATGTCCAACAGCAAAATGTTGCCCCTTCGCGGATAATTTCAGCGTTTTTAACTTCCGCTCTCTACTAAGTAGAGTACGTGCTGATAGCTGCTGCCAGCGAGAGGCAGTCGGTCAAAATAGATCAGATGCAGCGACTGGTCAGGCGCTTTGGTCCGCGTCATGATGCGGACAGGGAGCAGGGAAGCGCCATCTGGCTGCCAGCGCGCTGGTATCTGCTGGGCCACTGTCAGCCCAGCAGCAGATGCTCGCGCCTCTGCGTCGCTTACGAGCTCCCACGGCTGATCAGAAGGGCTCTCGGCAAAGGTCAGGATATAACAGTGCTGTCCGCCGTGATCAGCGGCATAGAGCACCCGCTCGACCGTCGTCGGCAGTTCGAGCTGCCAACGGGTATTCACCGCCGCGAGATAGCCGCTCGTCTCCCGCTCCAAAAAACAGCCGTACAGCTGGCTGAAGGCACAGGGTGCTAAGACGAGGATCAGTACCGCCGTTATCAGCAGGTGTTTTTTTCTGGACGCTTCTCCCACCTCATTCAGCTCCTTTTTTTCATGTCTTACTGCCAGTATATGCGCCAGAGCGCGCGGCGGCATCGTTTGGCGCTGCTTTTTCCTCTGGCGTTCAACGTTTCTTCCGCTATCGGCCAATCCTTCTCCCCAGCCCCTCGGTCATGACATGGCTGACGATGCAATGATCAAATACTCTTTCGCCGAAACCATCACCATCGCCCCGCAGCTTTTTTCATTTAAAATATGGATTCGCCGGGCTCGACGAAGAACGGATCGTCTTCGATGAGGTAAGGCGTGCCGTCTTCTCTGAGGCGGAGGCGGCTGTTTTTGACGGGGGTGACGGGGCGTTCTTCCGGCTTAGCCACCTGCGGGAACCATTCGTAAGGATAGCGGTGAGCACGGAAAACAGCTCGGCCGGGATTGAGGAATTCCCACACGATCTCACCTGCGGGCGTGACTTCGATCACACGGCCGCGGATGGTCTCGGTGATCAATGTATTGCCGTTGGGCAGGCGGTCGGCCGAGGAACAATACTCGCTGAACAACAAATTGCTGAAAGCTCTTTCTCCGCTGTTGTGGAAATGGAATGTCTCATCGTTGAACGCCCAGACCACTTTCAGCGTGACAGGATCGATCTCCAGCACGCGAGAGTAGGAACGGGTGGCATTGTTGAAGCCAGTAGGGCAGCAGGGCGTGGGCTTGCCGATGCCCGCTTGGCCGCCGTTGTCAAACAAAAGGATATTGCCTTCGCCCGGCAGTCCGCGGGGGATCATATGCACATGGTGCTGACCGACGATCTGGCCGATGTCCTGCAATTCCTTGCTGGCTTCAAAATCCGGTCCGATGCGCCAGACGATATCGCCCGTCTTACGGTCGATGATGAACAAGGTGTTGAGGATGCGCACGTCGGAAATGATATTCTCCGGGTGAAAGCGTTCATCCCCTGCCTCGTACCATTTATTCGGCCCCAAATAATTGATATTGTTGCAGTAAGTCTCTTTGACGTACTTGAGCCCTTCGGTCGGCTGGAGATAGGGCGCGAATTGCTTGTGGATCGCCTTGCCTACCGTCTCGATGCCTAATTGATCCCAATGGTCGAACAAACTCCACGACCACAGGACTTGGCCCGCTTCATCCACCTCTAGGATCTTGGTGTCGCCCACCTTGTAATTGGAGAATTCCGGCAGGTCGCGGTTTTCGGTAGAATTGATGAGCGTCTTGCCGCTGGGGCGCGGTTCTTGACCAGGGCAGTAATAGCCGCAGGGGCTGCCCTCGCGCTGATAATCGTGGTGCTGACGGGCGCTCAGGAAAGGCTTGCCCGTCTCGATATCGATGACCATCTCGCCATTGGTGAACCGCCACTGGATCTCGCCGTCCCAATCCATCTGCACCAGATCCACGCAGTCCAGCCAATACCCCTTAGCATAGCCAGTCGTGCCCAGGATCGCTCCGCCGGGCAGCATCTTGTTGTCAAAGGCGCCGTAAAGCCCTTCCCAACGATTGACGATGTTGCCATTCATATCATACAGCACTGCCCCGCGTGCAGTAGAATGTCCTTCTATAGCGGGAATGATGGTCAAGCCGTTCCAACATTTCTCTGGATCATACCGAACCACCCCTGTGGGAAATACGCGTGTATACATTGTCATAACAAGCACCTCCATGAAAATTTTAAGCTCCTGCGACACTTTACTGCCAGGCCTTTTTGGACTTGCCAGCCCAGCGGTCCTTTTGATAGGTCTAATATAACATATCGATATCGCTCATACCTGTAGCGTAAGCTCACTTTTATATTTTTCCTGCGTTGATACGCTGCACGGACGCTTCCGCATCCCCTCTAAGGCTATTGGCAAAATCGAGCGCTTACACTATAATGGGATCAGAACGATACCCCAGCGCTTGCCGATCTATTGGGAGACGCTGGAACTTTTCTAAGGAGGCCTGGTCAATGGAGCAAAACGCCGTCGCGTATCTTAAGCAATTCCCCCAGCAAACCTTTGCCAAAGGCGACTACATCATCCGCCAAGGCGAAGCAGCTGAATACGTCTATTATCTCGCCCAAGGGCGCTGCCTCCGCAACTGCTTCACCCAAAAAGGCGATGAGATCATTTATACAGAATGGTCCGCCGACCAAAGCGCCTCTTGCCTATTGGGAGCGCTGACCCTCTACTGCCCCACCCTTATCCACGAATCCAATATCGTTGCCAGAACGACCTGCACCTGCTGCAAATTATCCGCCAGTGACTTCATGGACTTCGTCTCCCGCTACCCTTTCGTCCTGCACGAGCTCCTCAAAATGGCCATGCAGGAATATCGGGACTCCAATACCAATTTTCAGTTCAAGCAAAAGGGTCTGGCGGCCAGTCACGTCTGCCGATTCATCCTCAGCAACGCTCGCGTCGATAAAGATCATCTCCTGCTCGATAAACGCTTCAGCATATCCGAGATCGCCCGCTACTCCGGTCTGCACCGCGTCACCGTGAATAAGATCATCCTGGCCCTGTGCCATACAAACTGCCTGGCCCACACCGAAAACAGCCTGCGCATCTTAGATCAAGAGCAGCTCAAGCGCTACGCCTACGGTGATCTGAAACTCGACTATCTCCATCGCCCACATTGAACGACCAACACAAAAGGCTGCGTCCACACCATAAAATTGGTGCAGACGCAGCCTTTTTATCATTTTCAGACTGACTACCGCTTGTTGACCTACTGAACGATGGCCAGCATGACCGCAAAGATCACCACCGATACGGTCGCCATATCGTTTGCCGCTTTTCCCATTTTCCACCATCCTTTCAGTCCGCTTCCGCAAAACGCCCTATCCTTACTACCATATATCTCTCGTTCCACACGAGATAATCATCCAAAGCTGAGCCTATTGCCCCCAGCCCTGCTCCAAGCGCCGACATCTCTTCTTCTCCGAATCATATCGGTAAAGCCGCACTCGCTCCTCATCCTGACAATCCTGTTCAACAGCTTAATCGCGCTGTAGTTAAATTAATACGCATCTGCACACCAAAGTTTATTCC
>CABVBB010000120.1 GCA_902496505.1 uncultured Peptococcaceae bacterium | reverse complement strand
TTTTTCACCAAAAAATTTGTAACGTTTTGCCTCCTGCGCAGTCTTAGAGGAAAGAGGCCTAATTGAGCGGTACTGACCGAGCTCTTTTGAAATCGATGCTCCCAGAAAGTGAGGTGTTAGAATGGAAGACTTTGCGGCGATATACGCCGATCATCACGAGCTGGTCTTTCGCTATGTCATGACGCTTTGCCGTGACGAAGCCTGGGCAGAGGAGATCACCCAAGAGGCCTTTTTTAAGGCGCTGCAAAGCATTGATTCCTTTCGCGGCCAGTGCAAGCTGAAGGTCTGGCTTTGCCAGATCGCTAAAAATTGCTTTTACACCTCTGTCAAGCGCCGCCAGCGCCATGCTGATCTTCCGCTGGAGATGTTCCCAAATGAGCAAAGCATAGAGGAGCAGCTGCTCGACCAAGATATGGCCTTTCATCTGCATCAGATCCTGCATACCTTGGACGAGCCGTACAAAGAAGTGTTTTGGATGCGGACCTTCGGTGAATTGTCCTTTGCCGAGATCGGCAGCCTTTGGAGCAAATCAGAAAGCTGGGCGCGTGTCACCTATCATCGGGCCAAAATAAAAATCAAGGAGGACCTGTCATGAAATATCCCTGTGATCTCATCAAAGACCTTTTGCCACTCTACCATGACGGCGTATGCAGTGCTGATAGTGCTGCCACTGTTGAAGCGCATCTCAAAGAATGTGCCTCCTGTCAGGCCTATTACCAAGCCATGTGCAGCACAGAAGCCACGCTCGCACCACCGGAAAACAGAGCGGAGGAGGTACAGAAAGCCGCCTCTTTTCGGGCTGTACGCCGCAAGCTTTTCAAAAAGCAGATCATTTTAGTACTGGCCTGTTTTCTGATCGTTATGGTCATCGCAGCGGCTTCTATAGCCTCTCTTCGTCATACGCAGCAGATCATTGCCTATGAGGATAATATCACAGTCTCCCTGAGAGAGGGGGATATCGTAGGGCGCTTGTCCGGCAGCACCTACCAACATGCTCATTCCGTCACGGTGACAGCGCCACAAGCAGGGCAGGAAAAAGAATACGTGTTTTTTTATCTGCAAAACAGCAAATGGGATCAGCTGACTGCCCGTTCGCAGAGTTTTAGTGAATACACCATCTGCCCCGCAGAAAAGGGGGCAGATGATATCGATGCAGTCTATTACTATACCGGCGACTACACCGATCTGTCCTTGCTGGAGGGCAGCGCGCTGCAAGATGTTCTGGATGCTTCCACACTCTTATGGCATAAATGACCGCCTCAAAAAAGCAGAGCCTCCCAACAGGTATGAATCACTTGTTGGGAGGCTCTGCTTTTATAGCTTTCAATTTATGGCTTTCAAAATGAAGCGAGGGAGGCGATATAACGCTCTTCAAATTCTTGAACGGATACAGGCCGCCCCAGTAAAAATCCTTGAATATAGCTGAGCGGCATCGGATACAGTGCCTTAAGTTCCTCATCGGTCTCTACGCCCTCCAAGCAGGTCTCGATGCCCAGCACGTTGCACAATTCGACGACTAAGCGCAGAAAAGCATGATCAAAGGGACTGGACTGGATGCCCTTGACAAACGTGCGGTCGATCTTGGCGATATCGATAGGCGCCGTTTTGAGCAGCCCCAGTGAGGAATACCCGGTGCCAAAATCATCCATGGCAATACGGATACCGCTCTTGCGAATAGTATCCAGCCGTTCCATGACTTGAGCCATATTAGCCGCCAGATAACTTTCGGTCAGCTCTAAAATGACATTTCGAGGATCGACTGCAGTTTTATGCAGAATGTTTTGCAGAAAATCGCAGAATCCTTCATCTTCCAGCTGAACGAAAGAAAGGTTGATGCTCATCCGAAAATCTGGCAGCCATTTTTCCCAGCGAGCACACGTCGTCAGCACCTCTTCAAAGATCCAGCGTCCCACTGGCAAGATAAGACCGCTCTGCTCCAAAAGCGGGATAAATTCATCTGGTCCCACAGCACTATAGGTGTCACAGTGCCAGCGGATCAAGGCTTCCGCGCCTACCAAGCTGCTGTTGATATCGAAGACTGGCTGATAATGCATCTGAAAGCCTTGGAAATCCTGCTCGACACTTTCACGCAAAAGTTCGGTCAATTCCAGCATACGGCGCCGGTCAGCCACGATCTCATCAGAATAATATTCCATACGGTTTTTGCCGCGCCGTTTAGCATATTCCAGAGCATAAGTGGCGCAGCGCGTCAGATCGCCAAAAGAATGTCCGTCTTCTGGCGCTGAAGCGCAGCCACAGGACAGCGTGCAGTGAAACTTTTTACCATCGAATACCTGCTGACCAGCGAAGGCTTCATGGATAGTGTAATACAGCTGACTGGCTACCTCTTGGTGACAGTCGCGGATCATGATCGCGAATTCATCGCCATCCAGCCGGTAAACCGTTGCATTGGCCGGCAGTAATGACTGCAGCCTTTGAGCCGTGATGCGGATAACTTCGTCGCCGAAAACGCGGTCATAGAGCGAATTGATCCGTTTCAGACCATCGATACCCAGCATCATAAAGATGAGGGGATGGGGGTCTGCTGCATCTAAAGCCCGCTGCACATCATCCTCCAGCTCAAACTTATTAAAAAGCCCTGTCAAAGGATCGATACGGTTCTTTTTGCCCAAATTGGTGATGAAACCGGCGAAGAGGGCAGGGGCACCATTTTCGTCTCGCTCCAAATGGCCGCGGCAACGAAGCCAGACCCATTCGCCCCGGACATTTTGTGCTCGGTATTCGACACAGTGCACGTCTGTCCGGCCATCAGTGATCTCTTGATTGGATTCTAAAAAGATGCGTTTATCATGCGGGTGGACCTTGGCTCCCCAGACGGCAGCAGCATTGGGGATCACCTCGCCCGGCAGGCCAAATTCTGCCACCATGGCCGGCGGATAGCGAAAAACGCCCGTCTTCATATTGCAGACGTAAATGTAGCTGTCAGTACTGCTGATCAGCGCATCATACAAGCGTTCGGTATCATAGGTGAAATTGGCTAATACCTGCTCGGACACGTTGCTGTCTTCATTCAACAGCATTTCTGCTCGCTGAATATGCAAAGCGCGCTTTTGGCTGTACATACGTTCATCAGCCCGCGCCAACACATCGCGCATTGAGGTGCGCTCACGGATTTCAACGACACCATAGCAAAAGGCAGCCGTATCGTCAAAAAACGCTGGTTTTTCAGCTGCAAATGCTTCCAGGGCTTTTTGCATCCGTTCATCCGCTTCCTTTTGGCGAACGCCTGGCAAAACCGCTACGAATTCATCCCCGCTCAATCGAACGAGAAATTCCCGACCGCGCAGTTCCTGCCGCACCACAGTGCTGATCTTGGCCAGCAGAGCATCTCCTGCGGCATGACCATGCTGATCATTGACCAGCTTCAGATCATTGACATCCAGCATACAGACGCTTAAAGGTTCATCGGCAGCAGTGTATTCCTCCAACAGCCGGCCCAGCATCTCCTTACCAGCGATACGGCTCAAAGCACCCGTCAGATCATCCGTCATTGCCGCCTTATAGAGACGATGGTTTTCGGTCACATCGGTCATGTGCTGAAAATGTACCATCCGACCATCGTTCCAGCGCATCAAAGTGGCATAGTTTTCATAGATGCGGCCATTGGCTGGATTGTGCTCTTCCCAGGCGTAAGCTGGCAGTTCACCAGACTGGAGCAGCTTGACCGGACAAAAGGAGCAGCGAGATCGCTGTCCCCGCCGAAGCAGCTGCCAGCACAGTTTGCCTTCCGGCGCCTCCAGTTCGAAGGCCTGCTTCATAGAGCGATTCATGTACAAAATGATATCTGTATCCGGGTCTGTCACATACACATAGGCATGGGTATGATCCATCATGTGATTCCAAATGAGATTTTGCTGTATGGCGCTGCGCCGCTCCTGCTCAGACCGCAAAGCATAAGCATAAATGGCTGCGATACTGTCTAACAGTTCAGCGTTTTCCGCCGCCCAGCTACCGTCACGGCATTCAAAGGCCACTGCACCAGCAGAACCGGCTGCTAAGGCAGGCAGCGGGCAGATATAAAACCGCCCAGCCAAATGATAGCCAGCCTGCCCATGCTCAGCCGTTTCAGCGAGCGCTTGGTGCAAGGCAGGCAAAACAGCGCCCTCCCGCGGATCAGCCAAAAAATATTCCGCCTGCTGCTTGTAGTAGAGAAGCACTCGGCATAGATTTGCAACTGCATGCATAGCAAATTGGCCAAGATCATAAAATTCCTCTTGGAATGACAACTCTTGGTCATACGCGTCCGTTTGCATAAAATGTACCCTCCTTTGCAAGAACAATTATGAAAGTTATTATAGCATACTTTAATGATGCCTGTCACAGATTTAAGGAAATTTTTGCTGACCGCTCGCTTTTGCTGTCGCTTAACCTTTGCTTAACACTCGATATGCTATATTGTTCTTGACAAAACGCCCAAGCCCAGAAATGACCAGTCATTTGGCCTTTACGGCAACACAGACCGTTTGTTATAATCATCAAAGAACGTACTACATAAAATGGCAGGTGATCCCTTATGCGATTATTGATAATAGAAGACGAAGCGGATATATTGCGTGCCATCAGCCGTGGTCTGCGCAAATGCGGCTACGCCGTCGATACTGCCGAAGATGGCCTCGATGGTTTAGAGCTCTGTGCAGTCAATCAATATGATCTCATCATCTTAGATCTCAATCTTCCTGGTATGGACGGTATGGAAGTGCTCAAAAAACTCCGTGAAGAGGACCAGGAGGTTAAAGTCTTGATCCTTTCCGCACGCTACAGCGTAGAGGATAAGGTCTTAGGCTTAGATGAAGGCGCCAACGATTACTTAGTCAAGCCGTTCCATTTTGCTGAGCTGGAAGCGCGAGTCCGCGCACTGCTGAGCCGCCGTTTCAGCCGCGAGCCCAAGCTCCTTACCTGCGGTGACCTTTCCATGGATACCGTCACGCGCAAGATCGCCTCTGGTGGTGACATACTCGATCTCACTGCCAAAGAAACGGCCATCCTCGAATATCTGCTCAAGCATCAAGAGCGCCCCGTCAGCGCAGAAGAACTGCTGGAGCACGTTTGGGACAGTGAAGCCGATCTATTTTCCAATGCCATCAAGGTCCATATCAGCGCTCTGCGCAAAAAATTGGGGCCAGTCTGTCAGATCATCAATATTCGCGGTGCTGGCTATCAATTAGAGCCGGGCAGATTGATCGAAGAGGGGGAGCAAGATGAAACATTTTAAAGGTATTTCTCTGCGGCTGCGGCTCACTTTGCTCTCTGCCGCGGTCATGATCCTGGTGGCCGCCGCACTGACCGCTGGCTCTATCAGCCGAGCTGACGCTTTTCTTATACCAGATAACTACCTGGTCCAACTCAAAGAGCCGGCTCCCACCGTCACCGTCGATCAGGTCAGTCAGGCGGCAGAGACTTCGGAAGCAGTCGTTTCTACTGTCAAAATCAATACAGAAACCGCTCCAAAACTCAGTGTGCCTCTGCAAAAAGTTTCCCTATACGCTTCCCCTAATGAGCCGCATACCTCAGTACCAGATATCCAAGCCGATCAAACTGCATCAGCTGAAACCTTCCAGATCGATACCATGACCTTGACCGTAGCTGCCAAAAGAAAATTTGCCTTCTCCAGCACCTGGATGATGGTTGCCGCCATGCTGGCCGGAGTCCTCTTGACGTGGGTTATGGCTGGACGGGCGCTCAAGCCTGTCAAAACCTTGGCTGGCGCTATCGATACGATCGACGCGAATAATTTGTCCTGCCGCATTGAAAACATCCAGACCCACGATGAGATCCGCCAACTGGCCGACAGTTTCAATCATATGCTGGACAAATTGGAACAAGCCTTTGAACAGCAACGCACCTTTTCCGCCAATGCTGCCCATGAGCTCAAAACACCACTGGCGGCCATCCGCACCAACTTAGAAGTCCTAGATATGGAAGAGTCTCCGACCGCAGAGGACTATCAAGAGACTTTAGAGATCATCAGCCGCAATACCGACCGGCTGATCGCTCTGGTCAGCGATCTCTTGGAACTCAACGATCAGCAGCACCTCAATTTCCAAGAATCCATCAATACCGCCGCACTGCTCGAACAGCTGCTGTCTGAGCAAGAAGCCGCTATTAACCAAAAACAGCTCCAGGTCACTATCGATAACCAACTGCCCACGCTTTATGCCAACCGCCAGCTTTTAGCCAGCGCCCTGGGAAATCTCTTAGAAAACGCCGTAAAATACCAGCATCCTAACGGTCAAGTGGCCCTCAGCCTCCGTCAGCAGGCAGATGAAGCCATCATCACCGTTTGGGATGATGGGCCAGGCATTGCTTCCGATCAGTTGCCCTATATCTTTGAACCTTTCTATCGCTGCGATCCTTCCCGCTCCAGCAAGATCAGTGGTTCAGGGCTAGGACTAGCCCTGGTCAAAACCATCGTCGAACGCCATGGCGGCCAGGTAAGCGTCCAAAGCACGCCCGGCGAAGGAACGCTCTTTACCATCACTTTGCCTGAAAAGAACAATTAAACCACGCATAGCAAAAAGCCCGCCCATTTTGGGACGGGCTTTTTGCTATGCTCACGGGAAATCTCCCCTATCAGGAGCATTTCATAGGTTGTTCGATGGCGCTATTTCTGTATGCGTCATCCGTAAATTAGGCCATACGCAGCCTGCCCAATGCGAAGGCGCGCCGATCTATCAGATCTTAGAAACTTGACTAGCAGTAAATGTATTCTCCACGCTAAGCAATGCTTACAGCGTGGGTAACGGTC
>CABVBB010000119.1 GCA_902496505.1 uncultured Peptococcaceae bacterium | reverse complement strand
TTGTAAACGATTGATCTAAAAAGAGGAGAGCTGCTACGAACAATCGTAGCAGCCTTTTGTAATAAATTCAACTTTACCACCTCAAATGAGATAGCAAAACCAGTAAAGCATATTTTGGGGTATTTCCAACATATACGCTAAGTATATGCACGCCATAAAGCGCGATATGTTATACTGTAAGCAGTACAACATAATAGTCGCGTTTTGTTATTTTCAGTGGCAGGCCTATTGTCGGGGGGAGCAGGGTGAACAAACGCATACAAAAACTCATCAGCGGCTTGCTGTGTTTATGTCTTTTGGGGAGTGGGGCAGGTGTCGCTTATGGGCAGGAGGAGTCTGCGGCAGAGGTCATTTATTTGACAGCAGCTGACGAGGGTGTCGGCCTTTATACAGCGCAGGAGAACGGTGAGATAAGGGCTGAGCGGGATGCGGATTTTTATGGTGCGCAGGTCTATCGGGCGGCAGATGAGGCGCTGGTGGTGGTGTCGGCAGGAGAGAATAGGTATCAGGCAGTGGATGAGTACAGTGTGACGTGGGCGAATGTGGAAGAGGTGATCAGCGCTCGTCAGCTCTCCGCTGTACTGGCAGAGGATCTGCGGAGCGCTGCGGAGTCATGGCCGGCGGTCACGGTGCTGCTGCCCGGCCGGGTAAATGCTTCCCAGACGGCTTCTTACAGCTATGATGGTGAGAAGCTGGCGAAAACGATTTATAAGATTTCACCGGCTGCCAACCCCAGGCCTCTGATCGCTGAGCCTAAGAGGGGGCTGGAGAGAGTCTTCAGTGCTCCGGCAATGCGGCGCTTTTTAAATGTGACTGGCTTATCAGGCTGGGGAAATGTGATCGTACCAAAGCTGCGCACTTGGCTTGAAAACTTTGTAGTAGTTGTTAAGTCAGACGGTGACTATATGCTGGTGCGCTGCTATGAGTCCAAGACGCGGACGTATATTGCAGTCAATGATCAGATACGTGTCAAGCAGGATGTGGGGCAAGTGGATTATCTGGTCGAATTTGGTCATATCGGACGGCTGGTGGGGACGTATCGGCCAAGTGCAGATTTCGGCATCGTGCGGGAGGATGATTTCTTGAACGCTCAGGCCATCAGCCATATGGACGGGAAAAAGGCAGCAGCCATGTATGTGGAGATCGTACCGGAATTTTCGTTTGATCAAGAGATGGTTTTCCCTTCCCAGTTGGCCCAATGACAAAAGGTGAGATAAGGCCAGACGAAAGCGCTGGCCTTTTTTTGACCGCTTATGACAGGCTCATGACCATTCAGAGCATTTTTGTAGTCTGATATCGCGATCTATGGTAGTCTGTATCGTAGGAAGGCTTATGCGAGGAGGGAGCAAAAATGATCGATGAGCAGAAAAATGATCTGGCTATGGGGATACTCTGCATTTTTGTCGTGCCGGTGCTGCTGTTTGGCGTAGGGTATCTGGTGCTGGCCGTTTTGGGCGGAATGAATACGCCTGCTGCGCGAACGGTGGTCAATGTTTATACAGAGCCTTTGGCTGTGGGAGAGACATGGCAGCAGGAAGGGGTGCTGGAACTGACGGTGACGGCTGTCCAGAACCTTGACTGGTCTGATCAGAGACTGGCAGAGCTGTCGGAAGAGACGCGCCAAGCTTATCAGGAGGAAGGCTGCCAAGCGTTTGATGTGACGTTTTCGTTCAAGAACACTGGCTATCAAGGCCATATGAGTAGCAGGAAATGGCAGCCTGGCCTGCGTGTGCACGCAGTGGCTCATGGACTGCGGATGGATGGGACATCTACGGCGCTTTTGCCGGATTGGGGAGAAAATGTTTTTGGAGGGGCGGAGAAGGCTGACGGTTCAAGACAGGGGCTGGGTATTGGTGAGGAAGCAGAGGATAATCATTTCCTTATTTTTGCGGAGAAGGATCTGGCGGGAATCGACGTCATTTTTAGATCGACAGAGGATGAAACACTCGAGCAAATAACGGCGCGGCGCAAGGCAGGGGACACCACTCGCCATGAGTATGAAATGACCTATCGTTATCCGTTCCCTGCGGCAGGTAAGTAAGCGAAAAGGTGAGCAGCAGCAGATAAGGTCAGGCGAAAGCGCTGGCCTTTTTTTGACCGCTTATGACAAGTTTTCGACCATTCAAGTCATTTTTGTAGCCGAAAAATGATGGCTATGTTATAATGTGTTAATTTAATGCGGCAAAGCGCAGAAGTAATAGGAGGGATGCGAGGCAGGGAGATGGGTGAAAAGAAAGGCAGTACAAGATAGCGTGTCGAGGACTGCGGTGAAATGGGCGAGGGAGATGGACATGAAACCGAAATGGAAGGGGATCGTGCTGCTGGCGGTATTATTGGGGACAGCGGGCTGTGCAGCAGAGCCGAGTGTCGCTATGGGCAAGGTCGGGCTGCATCAGGCGCTGGGGCATGGAGAGCTGGCTCAGCCTGCAATCGTACAACGGGAACTGGTGACAGCTGAGCGGCATCAGATCGTAAAGGCGGCGCAGTGCTATGAATTGTTGGTGGCTGGCGATGAGCAACCGGGGCTCAGCTGTGCGTCGGAAGATTTTATCCTCTATACAGGCGAATGGTCCAGACCGATGGCGCAAAAGCCGGAGCGGGCAGCGTTTTATTGCTTGGATCGGTCTAACGGCCAAAGTCGAGAGCTTTTTACAGTGGGGGAGTGTGATATCAGCCAGTTAGTCACTGCTGGGGGGCAGTTTTTCTGGCTGGAGGAGAGTTGGTCAGGCCAGTGGCAGATCGTTCGCTATGATCCGCGGTCTGGTCAAAAGCAGACGATCGCTCAGGGGGACATGCAGCAAGAGCTGGTGAATGACATCGCAGCGCAGGGGCAGGAACTGTATTGGCTGGCGCAGCCGACTGAGGGGACAGGCGTGCTCCAGATCTATCAGGCGGCAGGCGATGAGCGGCAGAGCATTGCCTTGCCGGTGAGGCAGTGGATGCCGGGCATGGCCGTCAGTTTGTCGGACGATCGGTTGTGTGTGATAGCCGCCGATCGTCTGCAGGTCTACGAGCGGCTGAGCGGCCAATGGTGCAGCTATCCGCTGCCAATAGGCGTGTGGAAGAATAGTTATCGCTTGGTGCAGACAGAGCGGGCTGCTTATTGGGTCGCTCGCCAAGATCAAGGTGAAACGCTACTTTATCGTCAGGACTTGGAGGGGAAGATGCTGACGGAGTGGTCTTTGCCGGAGGAGATGCAGGTGTTCAGTCTGGCGGCTGATGATCGTCATCTGCTCTTATGGGGGGAAGCGGGGCTGTATCAGCTGGATAGAGAGACGGATCAGCTGCTGCCCTTATACACGGACAAGAGCGTATACTTCTGTCAGCTTTTGGCGGAGGGTGTCATGATCAAAGAAGAGACGTGCTGTCGCTTTCTGCCGTGGGTCTAGCTAAAAAATGCCGGGAAGCATGGGAAGAGAAAAAGGCCGCAGTTCGTGAAAACTGCGGCCTTTCGTGTATTTAGGAGCGCTGGAAAAAGGAAGGGCATCAAAAAAACCAATAACGGCTGAAGCTGCCAATATTTTTGCAGCATGATGGGAGCGTATTCATGGCCGTTCCTCCTCCTAAGAAAAATATCGTGCTGATTTGATTATAGCATCTGGTCAAAGAAAAGCAAAGCTTGTATAATAGAAGCAGGCTATTTATTAGAAATTTGTTGCCTATAAAAATCTGTGCTTGGGAAAAGGAGAGGTTTGGATGAAAAAGTGGCTGACCATGCTGGTCATGGTGAGTATGCTGGCGACGCTGGGCGGTGTGCAGCCTGCGCAGGCAGCGAAGGGTGATTTTGACGCATATTTCGAGCAGGCGGCTATATTTCCGGTGGATTTTAACAGCAGGGTGTATGTAAAGGGAGATATGATGTTTTTGAATGGGCCGGTGGAGCTGAAGGAGGGCGTGCTGTATGTGAGCAGCGTCTTTTTGGATGATCTGCTGAAGGATCATTATATACTGATAAGTACGGGTACTGAAGGGCGTGGAGAGATCAGCTTTATTCCGTCTGAACCAGGGCAGACGGACTGGAGTTATGCGGAGGGCGATCCGGTGGCTTTTACAGCCTATATCGGTGAGACGCGGTGCGTGGTTCAGGATGAGGCAAAAACACTAGCTCATGCGCCCTATCGGATGATGCTGGATAATGGGACGCCGTATGCGATGCTGCCGCTTCGTGATGTCGCTGGGGCCCTGGGGCTTTACTGCACGTATCAGGAGGGACTGATCGTGCTGGCAGAGACGGCGCCCAACACGCCGCTAGAGCAAAACAGCGAAACGCTGCAGATGATCAAAGCGCAGCTGACTCAGCCGTTCGTCGGCTGTAATGATCACTATCTGGCAGAGTCGGACAGCGGCATCATGATCTATGATGGCGAGGAATATATACCTGCTGTAGACTATGATCATATCGTAGTCTATGAGGCGCAGGACAGTAAGGGGCAAAAGATGTCAGGTTTTGATGATATCGAGGAAGCGACAACGACCATTGTCAAAAAGGATCTGATCACCGGCGAGAGTCAAGTCATCGCTAAACTGCCTAATGGGAAGATCGGCTATGCTGATCAGACGAAGACGTTGTATCGGTTCTTTACCCATCCGAGGGCGGTCCAAGTGCCTGAGGGATATCTGATCTGGGCGTTTTATTTTGGCGGCGATGTTCAAAGCTCGAATACATTTTTGTTTTATGCGGCGGATGATGGTCGGGTGATCCAGCTTAGTAACGGTGAGGTGGATGATTATTACTGCACAGATGAAGCGGTGTATTATTGCTTAAGCTACATCAATACGCCGATCGGCAGGCCAGGCTGGCTGTACCGTTTTGGCTGGTCAGATACGGAGCCCAAACAGATCGGTGATACTAACATGGATTATCGGCAGATCGCAGGGATAGACGGCGGCAAAGTGATCGCAGCAGCTTCGGCAGTGGATGCTCCAGAACAGGTCAAGCTGTATCGTTTGGATCTGACCAGCGGCGAACAGCAGCTGGTGCTGGCGGATATTGTCGGGACGATGGCTATACAGATGGAGAAATATCGTTATTTCCAGATCGCTGACGGTGAGATCTATTACATCTCGGCTGCGGATGGCAAGCTGTACGCGCTGCCGTTGGGCGGCGGTCAAAGTCGGCTTGTTGCCGAGCAGCCGCCGGTGAAAGATATTGCCTTTGTCGGCGGAATGCTGTATGGTCTTGGTCAGGATGGTCATCTGTATCAGCAGTCTCTAAAAGGGGGCAAAGCAGTTGATGTGAGCGGCTGCAAGGTCAAGGATTACGCCGCTCAAGAAACGCGCGTTTACTATATCGCCAGCGGCTATCAGGCGGGCTTGTATCTGGTGGAAAACGGTCAGACGCAGAAGCTTCTGGCTCAGCCATTAGAGGGGCTCGCGCTGGACCAATACGGTACGCTGGCTGTACAGCCTACGGATGCCTGCGCGGAATACTACCTCTACCGAGAGGGTAAGCTGCAGACCGTGACGCTGCGATGAATGAAGGAGGAGATCATTATGCTCAAAAAAGGATGTCAAATGATAGGCGCTGCTTTGATCAGCAGCATCGTTATCATTGTGCCGGGCTGGCTGGGAAGTCTGGCTTTTATGGTTTTGTTTCTCTACGGCTTGTGGCTTCTGCGCAGAGAAGGCCGGGCGTTTCAGGCTGGCGCTGCGCTGGGCGTGCTCTATATCGTGCTGAGTAGAGGATATAGGGTGATCCGCTTGATCAATGGCTGGGAGGGCAGCAATAGTATAGCGTATGTGCTGATGGTGCTTTTATCCTGTTCGCTGATCTGTGTGGCCTGGGGCGTCAGCACAAGAGTGACGGGCAGGTGGCGCTATGGACTGCGGGCGCTGGTTGTTGGCTATGCGCTGCGTATCCCGCTGCTGGCGTTTCTCCTGCGGCTGATGGCCGTAAATATCAGGGTGGATTCTTTCTGGGGACAGGTGCTGTCACTGCTGCCCGTGGGCTTCAGTGTCTTCAGCATCCTGTTAAGCGGGGCAATGGGCATTTGCCTCTGGTGGGTAATGGCGGAAAAGACGGCGAGAACGCCCATAAGCCCTATTGTGCAGCCGTGAATTTTGCGTTACAATAGCGGCAGCACAAAATGAAGGAGGCTATGATCATGGTGGAGGCTAAATTATTAGAGACGATCCGACAGGGACTGACAGACGAATTGTCAGCGGCGGTCAATTATACCCAGGCTGCGGCAAGTCAGACTGATATGGGACTGAAAAAGCAGTTTCTGAATTACGCCATGGAGGAGATGGGCCATGCGCAGAAGCTCCTAAATCTCTTGGAGACGCTGGGCGAGGAAGCAGGCAAGCTGGAACTGGCATTGTTTCAGGAGCCTGATCTGCTCATCGATCTCATCGAGTATCTGGCGCGGGAGGAATCGGCGATCTTTTATTATGAGGTGCTGGAAAAACTGCATGAGGATGAAGCGGTGAAGATACTCTGCCGCCAGATCCAGCAGGAGGAGCAGCGCCATTACAAAAATATCACGGAAATTGTCAATGGGATCAAGCGTGGGGAATACAGCTATGACTGAGGATAAGGACATCATTTATTTTATCGCCCAGATCGGCCATGAGATCCGTACGCCGCTCAATGCTATCAAGGGTTTTGGCGATCTGCTTATGGACGAGACGTTTGGCCCGCTCAATGAGCAGCAGAGCAAATATCTGGGCAAGATGCTCTCCAGCTCGGACAAGCTTTTGGAGATCGTCAATCAGATCTTGGATTGGGCTAAGCTGGAGTCTGGTCAGGTGGTCCTGCAGCTGGAGCAGTTCGATCTGTATTATTTGG
>CABVBB010000118.1 GCA_902496505.1 uncultured Peptococcaceae bacterium | reverse complement strand
AAAGTGGCACAAAATCCTCACGACCCACCCCACCAGAAAAGCGTGGGGCGAGGTCGCTCCGGCTTTGTGCCACTTTGGCGCCTACACCCCACGCTCTTCTGTGGGGCGCTGCATCTAACCTCGCCGTCCTGACCGTGGTTCGAAGAGGGAGTAGAAACACTAATTTCAGCTGGAACAGTGTGAGGCGAGGTTGCTCTGATATAGGTGTCTCGTGCGACGGTTTTCTGGAGGATAAAAAACGTCAATCTTAGTGAGGGGTGGGTTGCTCAGGCTTTAGTGCCTGAGGACACCTGTCTGCTATATTTTTTTATGGGGCGCTGCATCTAACCTCGCCGCTTTGGCTGTGGTTCGTTGTGGGTAAAAAACATATTTTTTTCGAGCAGGATCTTTTTGGGGTCTTGCTCTTTTTTTGTGTGCGGGGGTTCATTTATGGTATACTGATGGGGAGGAGGGATGGAAATGAAAAATTCGTATGGGAGCAGTGTGTTGAAGGGGCTCATTTTGGTGGCGGTGGTGGCTTTTTTGCTGGGATGGATCTTTTCGGAGGGAGCGACGTTTTATGATGCGATAGAGGAGAATTGGGGCATCGTTCTGCCGAAGGGGGAGGAGGTGTATTCGTGCACGACGCCGCCTGATTTTCTTGGTGATGGGGATCGTTATTATGTGATCGGCTATCATGCGCACACCGATCTGTCGCAGGTGGCTGCTTGGGAAGAGCGGGTGGATGAGAGGGCTTTGGAAGCGCTTCAGTCTATTTGGCGCTATGATGATTTCGCGCCGGAGGAAACGTATCTGCCGCAGGATATTTCAGCGCCTTATGGGTATTTCCAGAAGAACAAAAACGGAAACGGCGATCAGCTGGTGATGATCTATGCCCAGGACGCTCAGTTGGGCGGCCGGACGTATGCGCAGGTGATCTTTGTGGCGGAGAGGCACAGTTAGAAAGGCGGTGGAGCGATGCGGACGAGGACGAGAAAAACAGTGGCCGTCTTGATTTTGGCGGCAGCAGCAGTCGTATTGTTAGGGATCGCCTTGATCTGTACGGGCCCGACTTTTCGGGAAACGTACAAAGACCGCTGGGGCATCGAGCTGCCGCGGGGCAGGGAGATCTATGAGACCAATACCACAGGATTTTTTGGCAATGGGGATCGTTACCGCGTCATCAGCTATGGGCGGAGCAAAGACTTGTCGCAGGTGGTCGCTTGGGAAGAGCGGCAGGATGCTCAGGCTGTGGAAGCCATGCAGGCCATTTGGCTGGATATCGTGCCGGACGAAGCGTATCTGCCGCTTACGATCACAGAGCCTTACGGCTATTATCGCCAGGACCGCACCACGCAGGATAAGCTGGTGATGATCTATGCTGAGGAAGCGGTGCTGGGAGGCAAGACGTATGCGCACGTTATCTTTTTTGCAGAGACGCATGGCTGAGGAGGGGGAATCATGAAGCGTTTTTATCAATGGTCGCCGCTCACCTACCGCATCGCTGTGGAGAAAGGGCGGCTCGTACGGCACGTGCAGGATCGTTTTTCTGACGCGGTGTTTGCCAGCGTGCGTTCAGATGAGAAACTTCCGGTGCTCTGGTATCAGCACAAGTCGCTGATCCGCCGGACGCTGGGAGAGGTGGACCCGGTGCTCCAGGAGAATAAGGCCGTCAATCTGGCGCTGTCCGCGCCTAAGGTGAACGGCATCGTGATCGGTCCGGGCGAGACCTTTTCCTTCTGGCATTTGGTGGGCAACTGTACAGCGCGCAAGGGCTACCGCGAGGGCTTAGTGATCTCCGGCGGTCAGCCGAAATCGGGCGTGGGCGGCGGCATGTGCCAGATGACCAATCTCATCCACTGGATGGTGCTGCATTCGCCGCTGGAGATCACGGAGCACCACCATCACGACAATATGGATCTTTTTCCTGATTTTGGCCGGCAGATCCCCTTTGGCACAGGCACCAGCATCGCTTACAATTATCTCGATTACCGCTTCGTCAATCCGCTGGACTATCCGGTGCAGCTGCTCATCTGGACGGACGACGACTATCTGTGCGGCGAGCTGCGCGCGGCCAAGGCGCTGGCGGTGCGCTATCATATCAAGGCGGAAAATGAATATTTCTGCCGCGAGGCGGATCAGGTCTTCCGCTGCAATACGATCTATCGCTCTTGTGTCGATGCGGCCACAGGCCGCTTGCTGAGCCGGGAGCTGATCAAGGAAAATCACGCGCGGGTGATGTATGATCCTTCGGGACTGGTCGTTCAGGACGAAAAATAAGGCGGTATTTCCCGGAAAATACTTGACTCTTATCAAATAACCTTTATAATTGATTTTATCAATCATTGGAGGTGGGCGGATGGAAAAAACATTGGCTTATGCGATCGCGCTGCTCAGGCGGGATTTCAAAGCGTACTGCCAGCAGGAATTGTCCAAGCTGGGCGTATCGCTGGGACAGCTGTATTTTTTGCTCTATATCGGCAAATATCAGCCCTGCTCGTCCAAGGCGCTGTCGGACGCGCTGCTGGTCGATGCCGGTCAGACCACGCGGTCCGTGGACAAATTGGTGGAAGCCGGCTTGGTGCATCGAGAAAAATCGCCGTCTGACAAACGCGCCGTGGCCCTGACGCTGACGCAAAAGGGCGAGCACGCTTATGAGAGGAGCCACCAGCTTTTTGATGAATGGGATCATTTGGCGCTGTCGTATGTGTCCCCCACCGAAGCGGACGCTTTTATGGAGATGATCCTGCGCATCGCTGAGGGACGCAAAAGGGATCAGGATAATAGTCAGGAGGAAACAAAATGACACCATACGCGATCGTGATAGAAAGCCGCACCGGTAATACCGCCCTCTTGGGCCAGCATCTGCAAGATGTGCTGCCTAAGGAAAACTGCTTGTATGTGGGCAAGCCGTCTGAGGAAGCTTTGGCTGCGCCGGTGCTCTTCGTGGGCTTTTGGACGGACAAGGGCCAGGCTGATGCAGTGACGCTGGAATTTCTGCGGAAACTGCACGGAAAAACGGTTTATCTCTTCGGTACGGCAGGCTTCGGCATCAGCGAAGAATATTTCCAGAGCATCATCGGCCGCACGCAGGCAGCGCTGGCTGAGGACAATACCCTGGCCGCGAGCTTCATGTGTCAAGGCAAGATGCCGCTGGCTGTCCGGGAACGGTACGAAAAAAATCTGCTCGAGCAGCCCTTAAATGACAAGCTTCGGGAAATGATCGCCAATTTTGATCAGGCGCTCAGCCATCCTGATGCCCAAGATCTGGCTGACTTGACCCAGTGGGCGCAAAATTTGACTATGTAAAAAAGGCGATAGACCAGAATGACTCTGGTCTATCGCCTTTTGGCGTATTTAGCGCTCATCCCAGCGCATGATGAGATAAATGATACCTGTGATAAGCAGAAAAACGGCGGTTATGCCTGAATACGCGGCCAATCTCCATAGACTGTCCGCAGCTCGATCCGGCCACAGACAGCTGCAGATGATAACGCCGATCACATTGCCTGCATAGACAACTAGGATCGCCGATACCCATTTTTTGATCCCGGTCATTTATGATCATCCCCCAGCGGATACAGCTTGTCCTCGTAGTTTTGGACATAATAGCGGATATTGGTGCGGCCGCGGGTAAGGATGGTGTGTCCTTCGGCTTCCAGCTTGGCCTTCTGCGCTTCCACGCCGCCAGGGTATTTGGCATTGAGCTCGCCGCCATTTTTGAGCGTCCGCCAATAGGGTGTGGGATCGCTCTCACGCTGCTCACTAGCCCAGGCGGCGATAGAAACAAAGGTGCCCGCCGTGATGGGCTCGGTAAAATCAGCGTCATTCTCGCGGGCAAAATAGTTGCGGATCTCGCCCACCGTGGTCACAAAACCCGCTGGAATAGTCTTCATCACCGCATCATAAGCTAAAGGCGGTGCAAAAAACATCCGCTCCCCGCCGTAACGTTTGATCGTGGCTTCATCGGTCACGATCTGAACTTTAGGCATATCCTTGCTGTTCTTGAGCATCACATTGAAATCTTTTTTTGCTTCATTGGCCATTTCAAACCCCTCCTGCTTCTGCACAGCGTATGGAAATGAGATGATATCCTATGACTGCACTTTTTCTTTATACTGCATGCCCCAATTGCCCAGCGCGTCGAGGACGGGCTGGAGACTGTAGCCGGTCTCAGTGAGGGTATATTCCACGCGGGGCGGCACTTCGGCGTAAACGGTGCGGATGATGAGGCCGTCTTCCTCCATAGCACGGAGATTGGAAGTGAGGACTTTCTGCGAAATGGAACCAATGGATTTTTTCAGTTCGCCGAAACGTTTGGTGCCGTCTAAAAGATCGCGGATGATGAGGACCTTCCAGCGGTCGCTGATCAAAGACAGGGTGGTTTCCACCGGGCAGGCGGGCAATTCTTTGTTCATAGTGATCGCTCCTTTGCAGCGCAATGGTATGCTTTGGGTAACTACAGCACAAAATAGTGCTTACTTTACAATAGATCGGTATATCCCTATTATAAAATCAACGTTCAGAAAGTGCAATGACGAATAAAAAAAGGGGATGATCCATATGGTAGAAAAATGGCTGCAGGAATTACGGCGCCTAAAAGACGTGGCAGTAGCGACGGTGGATGGCGAGGGCCGTCCGCAGGTGCGTATCATCGATGTGATGCTGGTGGAGGACGGCAAAATTTATCTGGTGACCGCGCGGGGCAAAGATTTTCACCGCGAACTCACTGCCAGCGGCCGAGCGGCCATTGTGGCGCTGAATGAAGCGTATCAAAGTTTTCGCGTAAGCGGCTCTATAGAACGGCTGACAGATCAGAAATATTGGGTGGACCGCGTATTTGCGGCCAATCCGGTGCTGGGATCGGTCTATCCCGGCGACAGTCGTTACATACTGGAGGCGTTCTCTCTCACCGTGGAGGAGGGCGAAGTGTTCGACCTGGGCACAGCGCCCATCACACGGCAGGCTATAGGCCGCGAAAAGGGCTTTGTCATCACGGACAGCTGCCTTGGCTGCGGCCTGTGTGCGGCCAATTGCCCCCAGCAGTGCATCATTAGCGGCGCGCCGTACCATATCGAGCAGGCACACTGCCTGCACTGCGGCTTGTGCGCGGAAAATTGTCCCGCGGAGGCCATCAGACGGAAAGGGTGAACGAGGTGTTGGCATTATTATGGGAAAAACGAGCGTTTTTTGGCGGCCTGCTTTGGGAACATCTGCAAATATCGCTGACGGCGGTGCTCTTGGCTGTCGTCATTGGGCTCATCATGGGCGTGGCCATCAGTGAATACCGCGGCGGCGCGAAAATGGTCTTGGGTGCGGTGAATTTTATCTACACCATCCCCTCTATTTCGCTTCTGGGATTTTTGATCCCCTTTTCCGGCATCGGCAACGCTACTGCTATCATTGCCCTGACGGTTTACGGGCTGCTTCCGATGGTGCGCAATACTTATACCGGCATCACCACCATCGATCCCTTGATCATCGAGGCGGCCACCGGCATGGGCAGCACCCGCTGGCAGGTGCTCTACAAGATCAAACTGCCGCTGGCCCTGCCGGTGATCATGAGCGGCCTGCGCAATATGGCCACCATGACCATCGCGCTGGCTGGTATCGACCCCTTCATCGGTGCGGGCGGCTTGGGCGTGGCCATTTACCGCGGCATCACCACCAACAACAGCGCCATGACCATGGCCGGCAGTCTGCTCATCGCTTTGCTGGCGCTGGCTGTGGACGGACTCTTGGGCAAGGCAGAAAAAGCGCTGAACCGGCAGCAAAAAGCGACGCCGGCCAAACGGCGGGCTGTCACCATCATGATCATCGCCCTGCTGCTTGCGGCTATCGGCGGCGCTGCTTTGAGCCAGATCAAGCCGCAGGACACCGTGCGCTTGGCCACCAAGCCCATGACCGAGCAATACATCATCGGCGCCATGCTCAAGGAGGTCATCGAGGACAACACCGATCTCCGCGTCGAATTGATCCAAGGCGTGGGCGGCGGCACGTCCAATATCATGCCCGGCATGGAAAGCGGCGAATTCGATATGTATCCCGAGTATACTGCCACCGGCTGGAACATGGTGCTCGGTCACGAAGGCGTTTATCAGGAAACGCAGTATGATCAGCTCAAGCAGGAATACGCCCAAACGTACGGCATGCAGTGGACCACCATCTTCGGCTTCAATGATTCCTACGGCCTGGCTGTGCGCCGCGAAGTCGCGGAGCGTTACGATCTGCGCACCTACTCCGATCTGCGCTCTGTGGCGGGTCAACTCACCTTCGGCGGGGAATATGATTTCTTTGAGCGGCCCGACGGCTACGACGGCTTGTGCGCCCTGTACGGCTTGGATTTCCGCAAGACCATGGATCTGGATATCGGCCTCAAGTATCAGGCGATCAACGAAGGCAAGGTCGACGTCATGGACATCTTCACCACCGACGGTCAGCTGGCCGCCGCCGATGTGGTCGTGCTTGAGGACGACCGGCAGTATTTTTCCTCCGCTATGGCCGCGCTGGTGGTCCGTGACGAGGTGCTCGACCGCTATCCTCAGCTGGAAGACGCTCTGGCCAAATTAGAAAACGTCCTGGACGATGAACAGATGGCCCAGCTCAACTACCAAGTGGAGTCCGGCGGTCAAGAAGCCGAACAAGCGGCGCACGATTTTCTGCTGCACAAGCAGCTGATAGAGGAGGAATGAGCATGGAAACCATGATCACTTATGAAAACGTCAGCAAAAGCTACGACGGCACTACTGTCGTCCACAACTTCGACCTCACTGTGCCCAAGGGCGCCTTCGTCACCATCATCGGCAGTTCCGGCAGCGGCAAGAC
>CABVBB010000117.1 GCA_902496505.1 uncultured Peptococcaceae bacterium | reverse complement strand
GTCGCTACGCAAAATTCCTGCTTGATGCCGTAGCCTGTGGTGCCTGCGACCGTAACGCGGTTATCCAGCTGACCTGGAGCTGCGCCCGGTACGCGGAAGGTCTTATTGTCCAGTCTGGGAACAGGAGTCTCCACGGGTCTCTCGAGCTGCGGCACATAGTCATACGGATAACGATAGGTGCGGTAGACCATCGGCGCTAAAGCATCGGTGAACGGTGACCAGAATTCCCAAACGACTTCATTTTGCGGCGTGACTTCAAAAGCACGGAAGCCGACGCCCTCAGTGATGAAGGTATTGCCGTTGGGCAGTCTCTGAGCAGAACTGGTCAGTGGGCTGTAGATGCGGTAGTTATTGATGGAAGGACCATAGCCTAATTTGCCGGCGGTGAGCTCCCAAACGACCTTCATGGTCACTGGGTTGAGCTCGATGATGCGGGAACGGTCGGCATGATTGGCTTTGACGCCGTCGAAGGAGACATTGCTGGGAACGCCGTAACCTGCCCAGCCGCCGTTGTCAAAGATCAGGATATTGCCTTCGCCAGGCAGTCCGCGGGGGATCATGTGCACATGGTGCTGACCGATGATCTGGCCGATGCGGCGCAGTTCTTTGGTCGCAGAGAAGTCAGGACCCATCTGCCAAACGATCTTGCCGGTCTTCTTATCGATGATGGCGCTGATATTGGCTTCACGGCCATCCCAAATGATGTTGTCCGGATGGAAGCGTTCGTCGCCCTCGTCGTACCATTTATTCGGCCCTAAGACGCTCATGGAATTGATGTGGAGCCAATCGCCCATACCGCCGCCGTTTTCGTGCATATTGGGGTTGCGGTAGATGGCATTTTTGGCGTTGTCAGAGAAGCCCATTTCGTGGAAATGGTCGCTGGCGTGCCACTCCCAAACGATATTGCCTTCCCAGTCCACTTCGATAAACACATCATCCAGCAGACGCTTCTCAGAAATTTTGGTGTTGTAGGTGTTTTGGTGGCAGAGGATCAAAGTATTGCCGCCATCAGTCTTGCATTCCATACCCGGTACATAATAGCCGACGGTGTTGCCCTCACGCTGATAGTCGTGATGCTGACGTGCCATCCACTGTGGTTCGTGGCCTTCGTCCTCGATGTATTCCTTCTTGTCGAATTTCCAGACGATATTGCCGTCCCAGTCGACCTGCACCAGATCGGTCTGATCCTGATAGCCGAAATCCGTATCGCGGATGCCCAAGCTGCCCATGACATAGCCGCCCGGCAGCAATTTGTTGGGGAAGCCCTGCAGATCTTTCCAGACCTTGACCACATTGCCGTTCATATCGATTAACACCGCGCCCACATCACGGACCGGCATCAAAGTATAGCCGTTCCAGCACTTCTCAGGATCATAGATGGTGACACCGGTGGGATGTACAAAAGGTTGACCCATAATGAAACACTCCTTTGGTAAATTTGAGATAATAGCCGCCGTTTAGAATTTGATAACGCCCTCGTTGTCGTCATCATGTTCTTTGAGAGATTGGTCTTGGTCATCAGCGGAAACGCACATTTCTACTTTCTGAGAATAGCCGGTGGTGCCAGGGACAATGGTCGCTTCCGGCAGTTTGCAGTCTGCTGCGCCTGGTACGCGGAAGGTATGGTTGTCCAGCCGAACGACCGGTGTTTCCACAGGTTTTTCCAACTGCGGCACATAATCGTACGGATAGCGGTAAGCCCGATAAATGACATTTGAGATGCTGTCAAACGGTGACCAATATTCCCAGACGATCTGCAAGTCTTTGGTGACCTCGAAGATACGGCAGCCGATACCCTCGGTGATGAGCGTATTGCCATTGGGCAGTCTTTGAGTGGCGCTGACCAAGGGGCTGTAGAAGCGGTAGTCATTGATGCCCGGTGCGCCATAGCCCAGCTTGCTGGCGGTGACTTCCCAAACGACTTTCATGGTCACCGGATTGAGTTCGATGACGCGGGACCGGTCGATGATATTGGCTTTGGTGCCGTCAAGTGAGGTATTGCTGGCGGGGCCATAGCCTGCCCAGCCGCCGTTGTCAAAGATCAGGATATTGCCTTCACCAGGCAGTCCGCGGGGGATCATATGCACATGGTGCTGACCGATGATCTGGCCGATGCGGCGCAGTTCTTTGGTCGCGGAGAAGTCCGGGCCCATCTGCCAAACGATCTTGCCGGTCTTGCGGTCGATGATGGCGCTGATATTGGCTTCGCGGCCATCCCAGATGATATTGTCCGGATGGAAGCGTTCGTCGCCCCCGTCGTACCATTTGTTGGGGCCTAAGACGCTCATGGAGTTGATGTGGATCCAGTCGCCCATGCCGCCGCCGTTTTCGTGCATGTTAGGATTGCGGAAGAGCGCATTTTTGGCTGCATCGGAGAAGCCCATTTCTTTGAAATGCTCGTTAGCATGCCACTGCCAAACGATATTGCCTTCCCAGTCCACTTCGATGAAGCAGTCATCCAAAAGCCGTTTGTCAGTGATCTTGTTGTTATATAGATTTTCGTGGCAGAGGATCAAGGTATTGCCGCCATTGGTCTTGCATTCCATGCCAGGCACATAATAGCCGACGGTGTTGCCCTCACGCTGATAATCGTGATGCTGACGTGCCATCCACTGCGGTTCGTGACCTTCATCCTCGATGTACTCTTTCTTATCGAATTTCCAGACCACATTACCGTCCCAATCGACCTGCACCAGATCGGTCTGATCCTGATAGCCGAAGTCCGTATCCCGCACGCCCAAACTGCCCATGACGTAGCCGCCGGGCAGCAGCTTGTTTGGAAAGCCCTGCAGATCCACCCAGTTGCGCACGACATTGCCGTTCATGTCCACCAGCACAGCACCGACGCCGGCAATAGGCATCAATGTGTAGCCGCTCCAGGCTTTTTCAGGATCGTAGATGGTGACACCGGTGGGATGTACAAAAGGTTGACCCATAACGAAACACTCCTTTGAATAATTTGTATTTAATGATTGATAAAAATATTATCAATCAACAGAAATATGATCGCGCGGCTTTTTTTATTTCCGCTGCCATAAGCCCAAGTTGATCGATGTTTTTTATCAACTTGATTTTATGTCATAATTGTAGCTTATGCATTGCAATAAGTAAAATTGCTAAACACTATAAGCTTATAAATTTCCGCAATAACCCCCATAAAAAAAGCCCCTCCTGTCGAAAAACAAGAGGGGTTTCCGAGGCTGCACGATCCTGTCGGCGCAGCCATGATGACTATTTTCAACTATTCGCCTCTGCCCAGGTGCCCACAATAGGACAATGGTTCAGAGCGTTGAGGCATTTGCGGCGATCGATCTGACCAGTGAGATCCATACCAGCGTGAACGCCCTCATGGTGCTCGCCTTGGATGAAATACGCGCCCACATCGTAGACCAGCCCGTCAAAAGCGATATAGGCCGGCCGACCATCCTTACCGTCGTACTGCGCCAGCATCTCTTGGTCAAAGACCACATCGCCTATCGGCCGGTCATCTGTCACCACACCGCGGCCGCCCTGCCAGCCGTAGCCTTGGCCTTGGCCGCCAGGCACGATCACGCGCTCGACCTGATCGACGCCCACCGCCGTGACAGCCACGACGACGGCCAGCGATGCTGTCCAAACAACGATCCTCGATCGGCCGCCAGCTTCTCGCCAGCGTCTGGCCGTTATGCGCAGCATCCCGCGCAGCCAGCCTTTGTGCAGCCAGAGATGGCCCAGCATGAGCAGCATGGTGATATTGGACACATAAGTGTGCAGGTCCATGAAGAACCGTCTGCGAGGCAGCTGCACCTGTGTAAAAATGGTGGCGGATGTACCGACGCCCGTGACCAAGATCACTGCCATTCCGATAAAGAGCAGCACATCCACGATATAGCCCAGCCGCATGGGATAAGGCGTATCCCTGCGCCCGATGCGCTTAAGCAGCGGCCCGATCATCCGAACGTCCAGCGCCAAATGCACCGCTGCCAGCAGCCCCAGCACCAGCCCGATACGCTCGTGCATGAAGCTTCCCAGAGTGGTGATATCCATCAAGCTGATCATGGCGATGAGCATCAGGCATTCGATCCACAGCTTCAAGCCATTGGCTGTTTTCAGCATCTTTCATTCCTCCTTGCGCGGCAGCGTCACATGGAAAGCCACGCCGTCCGCTGTATTTTCTGCGGTGATCTGACCGCCGTAATGGGTGATGATCTTGCGGCTGATAAAAAGTCCCAAGCCAAAATTACCGTTTTTGCCTTTGCTCAGCTGACCAAAGAGCCGCTCCAGCTGATCTTGGGCAATAGGCTCGCCGTCATTGGCAATGGTGATGGTCACCCAGCCGTCTTGGACAGTATCAGACAATTGGATGCCAGAGCGCGCATAGCGCAGGGCATTATCCAGGATATTTTCCAGCGCCACCCGCAGATCTTCTTCCTCTGCTGCCGCTTCCGCCGCCTCAAGCGCCAGCTGCCAGGTGAGCTTATCTTCCATTGCAGCAAAGCGTCCGGCTAGATCTTCCAAGAGTTCGGCCACAGCCGTCGTCTCGCCGCAGTCGCTGTTATGCAGCGAATAATCCAGCGTATTGTAATAAAGCACCTTGCGGATCTTATCTTCCAAGCGATGCGCCTCTTCCAGGATGACGGCGGCGTTGTTTTCCGGCGAGCCCACGTATATACCGTCTTGGATCGCCTGTGCGTGAGCCATGATCACCGCCACCGGCGTCTTGAGATCGTGAGAGATGCTTTGCAGAAACGTCTGCTGCTCCGCTTCACTTTGCCGCAGCTGAGTCTGCATATCATTCATCGCCTCGATCAATTCGCCGATCTCCGAAGCGCTGTTGGCGCTGTTCATGGGCTGCGGCCAGCGCTTGGCAGCAATATCTCTGGCGTAGGCGGCCAGCTGGTGGACCGGGCGGATCACATAGCGCGTCACCAATGCCGAATGGGCGATGCCCAATAAGATCACGACGGCCGTCAGTCCCAAGATGGGCAGCAGCACCCGGCGCGACGCCAAATAGAACACGCTGACAAGATAGCGGTCCGTTTCCGGCAGATAGGTGACCATCCAGCGGGTATGCCCCCGCTCCGTCCAGCACTCGCCCTGCACAGCCTCCGGAAGCTTCGCGCGAACAGCCTCAGACAGATCGCCCGGCCAGTCGTGCTGCCCAACTATAGGAACGCTGTCCAAAAAAGTGCGCCAAGCCCAAGGATCGTTGGCCACGAAATAATGCTCCACCGACTCCCCGCCCTCTAGCCAGCGCATCGCCTCCGGATCGGCTGCGATCCTCTGATGCTGCGCCGCCATCTGCTTTTCGCCCTCCCTGCTGCTGACATGATAAATGGTGCCGCCAAAGATCAACGCAAAGAGCACCGCCGCCGCCATCATCATCAGCCAGATCTGTCGGGATAAGGAATAACGGCGGGGCTTCATGGTTTCACCAGCTTATAGCCGATCTGATAAACGGTCTCCAGCGGCAGGCGCGGCATTTTTTTGCGCAGGCGGCGCACCGTATCATCCACCACTCGGTCCGAACCGTAATAATCCTCGCCCCAGACGTGCTGCAAGATCTGATCGCGGCTGACCACCAGTCCCACATTGGCCAGGAAATAGCTGAGGATCTGCCATTCTTTGTGCGTCAGGCTGATGGCTGCGCCCGCATCCTCCACCGTGCGCGCCGCCTGATGGATGGTGTAGCCCGCGATATTTTCAAGCTTCGGTGCCGCTTGAGGCGACAAGCGCTTTTGCAGCAGCAGCTGCACGCGAATGACCAATTCCCGCGGCAAAAAAGGCTTAGGCAGATAATCGTCGCTGCCCAATTCCAATCCCACCACCCGGTCCAGCAGATCATTCTTGGCCGAAATAAAGATCACTGGCCGCTCCTTATCATCCTCCTTGATCTTTTTGAGCAGCGCATAGCCGTCGATATCCCCGAGCATGATATCCAAGACCCACAGGTCCGGCCGATCAGCGGTATGTTCCAGTGCCGACAGCCCGTCAAAAAAGCTCTGCACCGTATGCCCCTCCCGCTTCAAATATTCTGCCAGAAGGAGATTCAAATTTTTCTCATCATCCACCAAATAGATCGTCGCCACCACATCCGCCCTCCCATCGTTTTTTCTATCCTCTATTGTAACAATTTTGCCCGTCAAAAGGAATCCTCTCTCTTTGTATTTTAAGCATACCCGGCCCCTGCGGAATGGAGATGGGATAGGTGTGTGAAAGTCATGTGAATCCACGACCGCATCAAAAAATCATTTTTACCGAGACACAAAAAAGCGCGGCTGTCAAGTCTTGACAACCGCGCTTAGCTGCAAAAGCAAAAAGCCTGACCACCATGACAGTGACCAGGCTTTAATGCCTCGAGCCGGAATCGAACCAGCGACACGAGGATTTTCAGTCCTCTGCTCTACCGACTGAGCTATCGAGGCAAACAAGCGACGCAGATGGGGTTCGAACCCACGACCTCCAGCGTGACAGGCTGGCATTCTAACCAACTGAACTACTGCGCCATAATATAAAAGTGACCTGTAGGGGATTTGAACCCCTGAATGCCAGCGTGAAAGGCTGGTGAGTTGAACCCCTTCTCCAACAGGCCACGTTAAAACAATGGGCGATGACGGGCTCGAACCGCCGACCCTCTGCTTGTAAGGCAGACGCTCTCCCAACTGAGCTAATCGCCCTCACTGGATGTGGGGTATAAAAAAGCAAATGACCTGTAGGGGATTTGAACCCCTGAATGCCAGCGTGAAAGGCTGGTGAGTTAAGCCCCTTCTCCAACAGGCCAAGTGATGAGCCATAACAGATTCGAACTGTTGACACCCTGATTAAAAGTCAGGTGCTCTAC
>CABVBB010000116.1 GCA_902496505.1 uncultured Peptococcaceae bacterium | reverse complement strand
ATGTCTATATTGGTGAAATGCTCAAGTATGTTGATGAGGATACCAGCATTTTTATCTGCTCAGACCATGCAGCGGTGCCGCACAGTGTTGGAGATCTGAATCCCGGCATTGGCGCGATACCGGGTATCACCTATGGCGTGCTGGAATCTTTAGGTTATACGAAAACGCATCTCGATGAACAGGGCCAGCCAGTGGTGGATTGGGATCAAACCAAGGCTGTCGCCCAAAGATCCTCTTATGTCTATATCAATTTAAAGGGCAGAGATCCGCAGGGAATCGTTGAACCAGAGGATTACGATAATGTTGTTCAGGAGGTCATCAGCGCTTTGTATAATTACCGCCACCCGCACAGCGGCAAGCGAGTTGTGGCGTTCTGCATGAATCGTGAAGAAATGGAGATCGTTGGCATGGGCGGTCCTCACTGTGGGGATATCTTGGTCCAGCTGGTGCCGACTTTCTGCATGGAGCATGCTAACTGCCCATCTACAGCCACCAATGAAGGCTATTCCCTAAACAATTTATGCCTGATGATCGGCGGCGGTTTCAAGAAAGGCGTTTTGTTCAACCGTGTTGTTCGAATCACGGATGTGGTGCCAACGATCTGCTACTTGACGAATACAAGCGCTCCCAGTAATGTGGAGGGCGGTATTATCTGGCAGGCTTTAGAAGGCTTTGAAGAGAAACACTATACGCCTTGAAGGGTTTTGAGCAAAGCTCAGAGTTGGCATAAACAGCAAAAGAAACGGCTAATGTTACAGCCGTTTCTTTTGCTGTTTATTTGTTTTTGAGATAAGCCTTGATGGCCTCGCCGATGAATTGGGCTGCGCCTTGGCCGTATTGGTCGTCGGTGGTTTGGATGAAGGCGGGGTTGGTCAGGTAGCAGTCGGCCATGAAGGACCAATAGGGATCGCCGAGCTCGCCGGTCTCAGTACTGCGGTTGCAGAGGGTGGTGAAGGTGATGAGCTCGCGGGTAGCGGCCTGGATGTCGGGGGCGGTGACGTCTTTGGTGAGGTCGCTGGTGAGCTTTTGGGTGAGCATTTTGGTGATCTCGGTGAGGCTGGCGGCTTCTTCGGGGGTGACAGCGGGGCCTTTGGTGAAAAACTGGGTCATGTTTTTCTGCATAGCGTTGGTGAAGGCTTCTAAGCTGCCATGGGTGCGCAGCGCCATTTCTGCAATTTGCGTCTCGTTAGCGCGCAGCTCGGAGAGCATGTGGTCATACTCTTCCAGGCTGCCCATTTGCTGGATGATGTCCGCGGTGTGGGTCTGTTTGAAATCCTCCAGCAGCTGAAAATAGGTACTCATATCAAATTTATCGAAATCCATGTGATCTTCTCCTTTGAGCAATCGATCTAAAAGTCCCAATAAGCCGTCCAAGCGGTCGCGCTTGAGCGTGATCAGTTCGCGCTGTTTGGCGAAGACCGCGGTTTTGTCGAATTGGGGATCAGCCATGATGGTCTTGATCTCTTTTAAGGTAAAATCCAGTTCTTTGAAAAATAGGATCTGCTGCAAGGTCTCTAAGGTCTCTTCGTCGTACAGCCTATAGCCGGCGGCTGTGGTCTGTGCTGGCTTCAAGAGACCGATCTCATCATAAAATTGCAGCGTGCGCACACTGACGCCGGTCAATGTGGCCACTTGCTTGACAGTCATCATCTTGCTCACCTACTTTGGTAAAATTTTCGCGAGCCTGATGTGCACCTCAAGCTCAATACTTACTCTATACTATTACGATGCGTGAGGGTCAAGGGGTTTATGCTCATTAGGCCAAAAAAGTTGGTGCGCGGCGCAAAAGGAAGGCTTGACAATAAAGTCTTACAGATGTAATATTTGGATATGGAATTCTTACGTCTGTAAGATTTGAGGAGGAGATCATGATGGGGCAGGCGCCGCAGATATCGGAAGCAGAGTTTGAAGTAATGAAAGTGATCTGGGATGATCACCCGGTCAGTACCAATGAGGTGGTGGAGCGGCTGCGTGAAGAGCAGGATTGGAGCCCGAAGACGATCCAGACGATGCTCATCCGTTTGGAGAAAAAAGGGGCGATCACGCACCAAAAAGAGGGACGGGTCTATGTGTATTCGCCGCTGGTGGAAAAGGAGCGTTATTTGGCCGAGGAGAGCCATTCGTTTTTGGAACGGTTTTACGAGGGGGCTTTGGGGCAGATGGTGGCCAGTTTTGTAGAGCAGGACATGCTCTCGGCTGAGGAAGTCGCTCAGCTCAAGGCGATCTTAGATCAGGCGGGTCAGGCAAAGGGGTGAGGGGAAATGGTATCAATACGATTTTTGCTGGGGAATCTGGCAGCGGCTTTATTGCTTCTGGCGGTGCTGGTCATCAGGCGATTGGGCCGCAGGCAGCTCTCTGCGGCGGGACAGTATCGTCTCTGGCAGGTGACGGCCGCTGCGGTGCTCCTTCTTCTGCTGCCGGTGGGGTTGCCGTTGGCCAAGCCTTCTGGCGAAACGGTAGAGGAGGCGGAAGAGCCTGTCTTTGTGCAGGTGGAGGCTCAGGCGGGACAGACAGTGGCTGCGCAGAATGAGCAGCTGGCTTTGGCCGCGCAGGCAAAGGCGGAAAAAGAGCCTTGGCTGTTATGGCTCTGGCTGGGCGGCGCGGCTGTGACAGGCTGTGTTTATGGCGGAGCGCTGTTTAGGCTGAACTACAGGCTGCGCCGCGCGCAGGAAGCGCCGCCTGAGGTGCAGCAGTGCTTTGAGCAGTGCCGAGAGAAAGCAAGCGTCCCCAAAAGGGCGCGGCTGTGCGTATCGTCTGCGGTCAGCGGGCCATTGACGATGGGCATCCTGCGGCCGCGCATCGTCCTGCCGGAGAGTGTGCTCCAGAGTGCATCGGGAGCGGAGTTGGAAGCGATACTATTGCACGAGGGGATGCACCTGCGTCATGGCGATCAGTGGTGGGGGCCGTTGTGGGGAATACTACAGTGCCTCTGCTGGTTCGACCCGCTGCTGTGGCTGGCGGGCAGACGGATGAAACAGGATAGTGAGCTTTATTGTGATTATGCCGTGCTTTGTCTGCTAGAGGAAGGCCAGCGGCTGGGCTACGGCTACACGCTGCTGCGTTTCGCCGCCGATCGGCAGAAGGGCGGCGCTGTCATGAGCAGTTTAAGCGGAGCTGGGGGACGGCTGGAGGAACGTCTGCGGCAGGTCGCGCATTTCAGACCAGCCAGTCAGGCCCAACACTGGCTGACGGGGATCGCGGCCGTGAGTGTGGCGCTTCTGGCCGTGCTGCAGCTCCCTTTGCTGAGCGCTTATGCCAATGACAGTGCCGTTTACCGGCCGGCGGAACCTATACAGATCCAAGAGGTGGATTATTCCGCTTACTTTGGCGATAACAAAGGCTGTGTGCTTTTATGCGGCGAGCAGGCTGGCGGCTACATGGTCTATAATTGGCCGCTCTGCCAGAAGCGAGTCGCACCGGCTTCGACGATCAAGCCCTACATTGCGCTCAATGCTTTGGATCAGGGCGTCATCACCTTGGAGGACAGTTATCGTCCTTGGGATGGAGGGTGGTATCCGACGATGGATGACTGGATGAAGGATCAGGATCTGTATTCCGCCATGGCGTCGTCCTGCAACTGGTATTTTCAAGATCTGGATGAAGCGTCGGGTGTAGACGAAGTGACGCAGTTTTATGAGCGCATTGGCTATGGCAATGCGGAGGTAGGTGAAGATGTGCGCAATTATTGGCGTGAGGAACCGCTCAAAATATCGCCCTTGGAGCAGATCGAGCTGCTCAGGGAGCTGCACGGCGAGGCCTGGGGATTTGCGCCGGAAGCCGCAGAAACGGTACGGCAGGGACTCTTGCTGGAGGAGACGGAGCAAGGCCGGCTGTATGGCAAGACCGGGACGTGTTTGATCGATCAAATTTCGCATGATACCAGCGGTTGGTTTATTGGCTGGGCAGATACCCCTGAGGGGACTTATTATGTTGTGGTCAATATACAGGGCAGGGGCACGGATGGTCCTGAGGCCAGAGTCATTGCTCGGCAGATTCTGACGGAACAAGGCATCTATGCAAGCAGTGAGGTGTTGTTCAGAACATGAAGAGGATAGCATTAGGCATACTGCTTTTGTTGGCCGTTTTATGTGCGGGCTGCGGGCAGCCGCCGGATCAGGAGGCGCAGCTGCTCAAGGCTTATGTGCAGACGGCTAAGCTCTGCAGCGAGAGCTTCCCAAAGGCTGAGCGCGCCCAATCGCCTTATATGGCGCAGGAGATGTGGCTGACAGAGACGGGAGAGGCTCAATTAGAAGCGTGTCTGCGTGCGTCTGATCGACTCGTGGTGAGGGAAGGACAGGAGGGCCTGAGCGTGTTCTCAGCTGGCGGCGAGGCGGTCACGGAATTTTATGAACGAGTACAGCAGGCTGAGGACGCCTCGCTGACGATCTACAGCGTGGAGCAGCGCGGTCAGCTGCACGCCCGGACGTATCGCTTGGAGGACGGTCAAAAATTGCGCACGGAGGCCGTGCTCCGCTGGGATGAGCGGGGCAGACCGCAGGTGGGATCGTGCTGTACGCTGCCGGTGGACTGGTGGACGGTGACGGAGAAGGGCAATTTCATCTGCGCCTATGATCAAGAAGAGGCGGCAGGCTATGAGGTGCTCCGTCTCCAGCCGCAATCACCTGAACTGGCTGCTTTGACGGCGGCGTATATCACGCCCCTTGGCTATCAGGGCCATGATCTATTCACCAGCGATTGGTCGGAAACCAACTGGCAGCCGCTTGTCCTCAATGACCTTTTTGAATATCTCTACCGGCTGCAAATGGATGAGGATTTTTATGGTGAGCGCTATGCTTTTGACGGCACCAAGGGGCGGCGCATCCTGCCGCAGACTTTATTTGAATCGGTGCTGGGTCAGTATTTGACCATCCCGGTGGAAACGCTGCGTGAACAGGCGCACTATCTGGCGGCGGAGGGCGGCTATCCCTGGGTAGAGCAAAACTGTGTGACCTGGGATTATCAGCCGGTGCTGGTGCCTGACGTCACAGGCTTTCGGCACAATGACGACGGCACGCTGACGCTTACGGTGGAGGTCATCAGTGCCGAAGATGGGACGGATCGGCTGTTCACCCATGAGCTCACGGTGCGGCCCCTGGGCGGCAGAAGCTTCCAATATGTGTCCAATCGTATCATAAACGGTGAAGCGGGCGCTTATACGCCGCGGCTGGAACTGGCCGAGAATTATGTATCCAATATATTTTAACAAATTCAGATAGAATGAATTGAACTTTTGCGCGGAGTTTTATATAATGGGAGAAGCACGAATTTCCATTATAACAAGAGAGAGGGATCTGGGATGAGTATTCTACAGAGCAAATCACAGGGAAAAGGCGGCCCTGATAAAATTTTCGCCATCAGCGATTTGGCCAAAAAGAGAGCGGCAGAGGTCGGCAAGGAAAATATCGTCAATGCGACCATTGGGGCGTTTTTGGATGGCACAGGCCGTTTGATCACCTTGAAAACAGTAGAGGACACCATGCGGGGCTTGGATTTCTCTGACGCCGCGGACTATGCGCCTATCGCTGGCCTGCCGGGTTATATCGATGCTGCCATCAGTGCCTGCTTCTTGGACTGCCGTCCCGATGCTTATATCGCCGGTATCGCTACCCCTGGCGGCACAGGTGCACTGCACAATGCCTTCTACAACTATTTGGAGGAAGGCCAGACCTGCTTGACCACCGATCGTTTCTGGGGCAACTATGAAACGCTTTTGGACGAGATTGACCGCAAGCTGGATACCTTCGCTACTTTTGATGAGCAGGATCATTTCAATATGCAGGCTTGCTTGGATAAGGTGCACGAGTACAGCGCCAAGCAGAAAAACGTCATGCTGCTTTTGAACACCCCTGCCCACAATCCAACGGGCTTCAGCGTGACCGATGACGAATGGAAGACGTTGATCGCGGAACTCTCCGCTGTCGCCAATAACGGCACCAACAACGTGGTCTTGGTCGTAGACGTTGCTTATTTGGATTTTGCTGGTCCGGACGGCCGTAATTTCTTCAAGCTGTTCACCAATTTGCCGAAGAACTTCATGGTCGTGGTCTGCTTCAGCATGTCCAAAGGCTACACCATGTACGGCTATCGCTTAGGCTGCATGATCGGCGTATCTTCAGATAAAGAGACCATCGACGAATTCAAGCTGGCCAACACCTATTCCAGCCGCGCCACTTGGTCCAACTGCAACCGCGCCGGCATGCTGACGATGATGGAGATCACCAACGATCCTGAGAAACAGGCCGCCTTCAAGGCTGAGCAGGAAGCACTGCGCCTGAGTCTGGTCAAACGGGCTGAGACCTTTACCAAAGAAGCACAGGAAGTGGGCTTAAAGATCTGCCCGTATCATTCCGGCTTCTTCATCACTGTGCCGACCAAGGACGAACAAGAAGCAGCAGACATCGCTGCCATCATGCGGGAAAGCGACATCTTCGTCGTGCCGCTGGGTGCAGGACTTCGAGTAGCCATCTGCGCGATCCCCGAAGAACAGATCGCTGGCATGGCCACCAAATTCAAAGCTGCTTTTGATAAACTGAACGCATAAGCAAACTAAAAAGAACAGCCCTGTTCCGGCAAATCGCTGGGGCAGGGCTGTTTTTGGCATTTAAAAGCCTAAGAGGTGCATAGCCTGAGTGAAGACGAAGCAGAAGAACATACCGACCACCGTGGGGATGGCGAAGGCCAGCAGCGTCCATTTGAGGCTTTGAGTCTCTTTGTAAATAGTCAGGCAGGAAGTGGAGCAGGGCCAGTGCATGAGGCAGAAGAGCATGGTGGAGACGGCGGTGACCCAGGTCCAGCCGTTCGCCACCAGGAGCGCGTGCAGTTCAGTGGCGCTGGAGGTATCTAGGAGGGTGTTGGTGGCC
>CABVBB010000115.1 GCA_902496505.1 uncultured Peptococcaceae bacterium | reverse complement strand
GAGCCTGTACAATAAAAGCAGGGATCATCGCGGCGGCTGATGCAGAGCGAGCTGCTGTCTGGAAAGGAGGGGCCCCTGTGTTCAAAAATGGAGGCGAAAGCCAATGAAGGAAGCGAGACGGCGTTACCCGCGGTTTGCGTTATGCGGGCTGAATTGCGGGCTGTGTCCGATGTATCATATCAGCGAAGCATCCCACTGCACGGGCTGCGGCGGCGAGGGACGGCCAATGTGCCCTATCCTGCGCTGCAGCGAGCAGCATGGACAGGTGGAATTTTGCAGTTGGTGTGAGGCGTATCCTTGTGAGCGCTATCAAGAGGATGATCCTTATGATTCTTTTTTGCCTACGCGCAATGTGCGCGGAGATCTGGCGCTTTTGCAAGAAGAAGGATTGGACAGCTATCGCACGATGCTGGATGAAAAAGTGGAGTTGCTCAAATTTTTGCTGGCTCATTACAATGATGGTCGGCGCAAGACGCTTTTTTGTACAGCCATCAATTTGCTGCCGCTGGCGGACTGTCGAGAGGTGACAGCGCAGATCCAGGCTTCTGCTACCCCTGAGATGACGCTCAAGGAAAAGGGCGCCTTGGCGGCGTCTCTCTTGCAGGCCAAGGCCGAAGAGCGGCAGATCTCGCTGAAGTTAAGGAGAAAGAAATAACGTGAAAAAAGGGACCCTGCTGATCTCGCTTAGGAGCAGCAGGGTCCCTTTTTTAATCACCTAATGATTTGAGACTCGCCCGATAGGCGGCCATTTCATTTTCGGATACGGTATCTAATACGTGCTGGAGTTGAGCCAAGAGACGATCTTTTTCTTTCGGGAGGAACGCTGTGACAGGATAATAATTGGAGCGGGTATTGGCGAAAAGATGGGTGCGCAGCTTTAAATGGCTGACAAAGGTCATCAGTTCCTCGATCCGCTCCTTTTCCCCAGCGGGGACGAAATGTCCTTGCTGAGCCATGGCGTACAAGGGCGTATCAGCAAAGAGCGTGAGGGAGTCTACAGAAATGAAGTAAGGGTTGAGCTGGTTGAAGATGTCAGCGGTGTGGATGGCATTGCGATAACCATGGCCGTGACCGGCCAGCCCCGTCATATAGACAACGTAATATTCGATGCCTGCCTCGTCCAGCTTGCGGCATTGGGTGAGGATATCGTCTGCTGTATAGCCTTTGTTGGCCAGAAGCAGCGTGTCGTCGTCGCCGCTTTCGATGCCGATGCTCAGACCGTTGATCCCCATGGCCCGCAGTTTGCGCAGCTGCCAGACTTCTTTGTTCTTGATGCTGCGGATACTGGCGAACATGGCCATAGTCTGGCATTTGATCAGGTAGTCGCGGACGGTGAGTGCCCGCAGCTTTAATTGTTCATAACTCATGGCAAAAGGATCAGCGCCTGTCCAGAAGATGCGCTTGGCTGTGGGCTGGTAGTGCTGGAGTTCCGCCAGGTCGGCTTCAAATTCCGCTAGAGGCGATAGGCGGAAATGCTCATTTTTGTACAGATCGCAGAAGCTGCAGCGGTTGTAGGTGCAGCCGGAAGTCGCCTGGATGATGAAGGACGCGGCCTCATAAGGCGGCCGCCAAGTACGGCCGGTGAAATGCATGGAATGCTCCTCCTTTAGAGATGCCGGAGCGTTTGACGATAGTGCCGCAGTTCAGCTTCATCTACCTGCTCAAGGATGCGCTCCAGCTGAGCTGAAATTTTGTCGCGGTCTCTGGGCAGCAGGCCCTGGATAGGGATGGCATTGGACGCGCCGAGGGCGGCAAAGATCACCGGGATGTGCAGATGGTTTGCCAAGGTTTGCAGCTCGCGGTATTTTTCGTGCTCGCTCTCCTCCTGCCAGAGGCCGGCCTGGATATCCTGATACAGAGCGGAATTGGGGTAGACTGTCAGCATACTGGCGCCGATGATCTGAGGATGGAGCTGATCACAAAGCTCGGCAGTGGCCAGGGCGCCTATTTCACCGCGGCCTGCGCCGGAGATGCCGGTCAGATAGAAAAAGTTGTAGTGGATGCCGGCTGCGTCCAGACGCTGGCATTGGGTCAGGACATCTTGGGCAAGATAGCCTTTGCGCATGAAGGTGAGCGCCGCGTCATCGCCGGTCTCAATACCCAGGGTGATGCTGTCATAGCCGGCCTTTTGCAGCGCACAGAGCTCCTGATCGGTCTTTGAGGTGACGTCGGTCACGCGGGAAAAGCAGCCGATGGTCTGCGTATGGGGCAGCTTGGTGTGGATCAGCTCAGCAATGGCCAGCAGGCGCTCAGCCTTGAGCACGAAGGGATTGGCGCCGACCAAAAAGGTGCGGGGCATAGCCGGGAGAATGCCAGCGTCCAGCTGCGCGCGCACCTCGTTTAGATCAGCTTCGATCGTCTCCAGCGGCGTCATTTTGAAGGGGAAGGGCAGCTCGTCGTACAGTGTGCAGAATTTGCATTGGTGATGCGTGCAGCCTGCGGTGACTTCCAGAAGCAGAGAAGCTGCTTCGTAGGGCGGCCGCCAGATGGTTCCAGTGTAATGCATGATGATCACTCCTTTTGAGGCCTATTATAGCAGTGCACAGTGAAAATAAAAGTACTGTACTTTTTTGCAGTACATTGAAAGATGAGGGCAGAGTGCGCTATACTATTGGCAGGGAGGGAAATTTGATGAGAAAAAGTGAGACGCAGATCGAGCGCTGCAAGACGATGTCAACGCTGCAAAAGATCTTGGGCGGCAAATGGAAGATCGAGATACTTTATTATATCGCGGCATGCGATGTACACCGTTTTGGCGAGCTGCGCCGACGTCTTGGAGAGATCTCTGAATCATCTTTGACCAAGCAGCTGCGGGAGTTGGAGGCGGATGGATTTATTCATCGGCATGATTTTCAGGAAGTCCCGCCGCGGGTGGAGTATACTTTGACGGAATTAGGCCAGAGTTTTGTGGCGGTTTTGGACTATATGAAGGCTTGGGGAGAGGCCAATCTTTTGGACAAGGACAAGGGCTGACGCGGTGCTAGCCTTTATCCGGCAAAGTTCGCTTGATCTGGAGAAAAATCCTTGCACTGCGGCGGCTGAGACTATATAATAGAATCAGATTTGCACCTGGTCTAGGCCAGGCATTAGAAGCATACGTCCTTTAAGTCGGTCCCGTGAGGCTGGCAAGGGTCCTACAGAGCGGCGGGCAAAGTGTGTCCGTGTGATTTTGTGTACATCCGAGCCTCATATCGACAGGCTCGGTTTTTTCTTTATGATACGCTGAAAAAATAAGGAGGCAATAGCGTGGGCATCCAATCAAAAGACCTAATCAATCTCAGCGACTTATCCGTGGAAGAGATCCAGGAAGTCCTGAGCAAAGCGAAAGAGATGAAAAAGATCCTCGAAAGCGAAGACAAGAAGCATCCCGTGCTTCGGGGGCGTTCGGTCATCAATCTGTTTTATGAAAACAGCACCCGTACGCGGTCGTCTTTTGAGATCGCCGGCAAATATCTGGGCGCAGACGTCATCAATATCACCGCCAGCAGCAGCAGTGTGACCAAGGGCGAGAGCCTCAAGGATACGGCGCGGACGCTGGATCATATGGCACCTAATGTCATCGTCATGCGGCATAAATGCAGCGGTGCGCATGAACTGTTGGCGCGCAACGTCCAGGCGCGGGTCATCAATGCGGGCGATGGTCTGCATCAGCATCCCAGCCAGGGACTTTTGGACCTCTTCACCATATTGGAGCACAAAGGCAGCTTAAAAGGCCTCAAAGTCGCCATTATCGGCGACATCCTGCACAGCCGGGTGGCGCGCTCTGATCTGTGGGGACTCCAGGCGCTGGGCGCAGACGTGTGGCTGTGTGCACCGCCGACGCTTTTGCCCGCCAAGGTGGATCAGCTGGGCGCTCAGGTGACCTGGCAGATGGAGGAAGCAGTACAGGGTGCGGACGTCATCATCATGCTGCGCATTCAGCTGGAGCGGCAGAAGGCGGGGCTTTTCCCTTCGGTACGGGAATACGCGGCACTTTATGGCCTCAGTCCAGAGAGACTGCGCTTGGCCAAGCCGGATGTGCTGGTCATGCATCCCGGCCCTATCAACCGCGGCGTAGAGATCAGTTCAGCTGTGGCAGATGGTCTGCATTCGGTCATCGAGGAGCAGGTGAACAACGGCGTAGCCGTGCGTATGGCATTACTGGAGATCATGGGAGGTCGTGAGCAATGATTCTGATTAAGAACGGTTTGGTGGTCGATCCCAGTCAGGGCTTGGAAGCCGTCAGAGATATCCTGATCGAGGGCGAGACGATCGCCGCTGTGGGCGAAAATTTGACAGCAGACGGTGCAGAGGTCATTGACGCAGCCGGTAAGATCGTTATGCCGGGGCTGGTGGACATGCATGTGCATCTCAGAGAGCCTGGTCAAGAGTACAAAGAAGATATTTTGTCCGGCACGCGGGCAGCGGCGCACGGCGGTGTGACGTCGGTAGCCAGCATGCCCAATACCCACCCGCCGGTGGACAATGAAGCCATCGTGGAGATGATCAGCCGCAAGGCCAAGGCTTACGGCTATGCGGATGTTTACCCCACTGCCTGCATCACCAAAGGTCAGCAGGGTGAGGAACTGACGGAAATGGGGCTTCTGCACCAAAGCGGCGCTATCGCCTTCACTGACGACGGCCGCAGTGTGATGGACCCTGGCGTGATGCGTCGGGCGCTGGACTACAGCAAAATATTCGATGGGCTCTTGATCTCCCATTGTGAAGAGGAAAACCTGCGCGGTTCCGGCGTGAGGAATGAGGGTCTGGTCAGCACCGAATTGGGCTTAAAGGGTATTCCCAACGCGGTGGAGGATCTGATGATCGTACGCGATCTGATGCTGGCAGAACTCACCGGCGCACGGGTGCATATCGCCCATTTGAGCACGGCCAGCGGCGTACAGATGGTGCGCGCGGCCAAGGCTAAGGGCGTCCGCGTCACAGCGGAGACCACGCCGCATCATCTGTTCCTCACCGATGAAGAGGTGCGCGGCTACGATACCAATACCAAGGTCAATCCGCCGCTCAGAACGGAGGCGGACAATCAGGCGCTGATCGCTGCGCTCAGGGATGGGACAGTGGACTGCATCGTGACCGACCACGCGCCTCACGCTATTGAGGATAAGGAATGTGAATATGATTATGCGGCCAACGGCATCAGCGGCATCGAAACGTCTCTGCCGCTGGTTTGGACAAACCTGTACAAGACAGGCCAGCTGAGCCTTTCTGATATCGTGCGGCTGATGAGCCTCAATCCAGCAGAGCTTCTGCGTATCGACAAAGGCACTTTGCAGGCGGGTAAGATGGCGGATATCCTCATCATCGATCCCACGGTGGAAAAAGAAGTCAAAGCGGAAGAATTCTGCTCCAAGGGCAAGAATTCACCATTCATCGGTATGCGGCTGAGCGGCTGGGCGGATACCGTGCTCAAAGCCGGCCGCATCGTCGTAGAGAAGGGAGAGGTGCAGTGATGGAGCATGAGATGCAGTTAGAAGAAGGGCGTGTGGTCAGCCATGTGCAGCTGGCTCCGGCAGAATATCTGCTGACGCTGCACGCGCCGGACATTGCGGCCAAGGCTCAGCCGGGACAGTTCGTGACGCTTCAGATCAGCGAGCAGATCCAGCCGCTGCTCAGACGTCCGATCAGCATTCACGATGTGGATGCTGATAATGGACTGGTCCTGCTCTATTACCATGTGGTCGGCACAGGGACAGAGCTGCTCAGCCGTTTACAGGCTGGTGATACGATCTCGCTTTTGGGGCCTTTGGGGCACGGTTTTGATACGACAATGGCAGCAAGCCGAGTCTACGTGGTAGGCGGCGGTATTGGACAAGCGCCGCTGCGTTATCTGGCCCGCGTGCTCAAGGAGCAGGGCAAAGAGGTCGTCGCTGTCATGGGCGCCCGCGATGCCGAAGGGCTCAAGGCAGTGGATTTTTATGAAGCAAACGGCATTCCGCTCAAGCTGAGCACCGAGGACGGCAGTCTGGGCAGCCAGGGGTTCGTCACCGATCATTTGCAGAATCTGGCCGCGGAAAGAGTGGATGTGATCTACACCTGCGGACCCAAACCCATGCTGCGGGCCGTCAAGGCTTTGGCCGAAGCTCAGCAGATCCCCTGCCAGGTATCCTTAGAGGAAAAAATGGCCTGCGGCGTCGGCGTCTGCCTGGGCTGCACCTGCAAAAGCAGCGATCCAGAAGCGCCGTATCCCAAGGTCTGCACCCACGGACCAGTCTTCTGGGCACAGGAGGTGGACTTAAATGACTGAGGTCAAAATGAGCGTAGATTTCTGCGGCATCCCCTTTCAAAATCCGGTGACTGTAGCTTCGGGAACGTATGGCTTCGGCATCGAATATAACCAATTCGTCGATGTCTCCAAGATCGGCGGCGTCATGACCAAAGGGCTGACTATGGAACCGCGCCGCGGCAATGCCGGCGTGCGTTTGCAGGAGACGCCGGGCGGGCTGCTCAACTGCATCGGTCTGGAAAATCCCGGCGCTGAGGGTTTTGTGATCGATTATCTGCCCAAGATGCGCGCTGAGCTGCCGCCGTGTCAGATCATCGCCAATATTGCTGGAGCGACGCTGGAGGATTATGCGCGCATAGCGGAATATTTGGATCAGGCAGAAGGCATCTGCGCTTTTGAGGTCAATATCTCCTGTCCTAACGTGAAAAACGGCGGCATGGCTTTTGGCACAGACGCCAAGATGGCAGCGCAGGTCTGCCAGACGGTGAAGGCTCACACCACCAAGCCCGTGATCATGAAACTGAGCCCCAACGTCACCGATGTGGTGGAGATCGCGCTGGCCTTAGAAGAAGCGGGCGCAGACGCCCTGTCGCTGATCAATACCCTGCTGGGCATGAGCATCGACATCAAGACGCAGAAACCCGCCTTGGGCAATGT
>CABVBB010000114.1 GCA_902496505.1 uncultured Peptococcaceae bacterium | reverse complement strand
GATATATGCTGATTAAGATTTTGATTGGTGTCATAGCGTTGATCATCGGCTTAGCCGGTGGTTATTTGATCAGAAAATCAGTAGCAGAATCAAAGATCCGTTCGGCGGAAGAAGAGGCCAAAAAGATCATTGAGGACGCTGCTAAAGATACTGAAGCAGTCAAGAAAGAAGCAATCTTAGAGGCTAAAGACGAAGCGCACAAGATTCGTATGGAAGCTGAGCAGGAAGCCAAGGAAAGACGCGGCGAGCTGCAAAAAACTGAAAAACGCTTGATCCAGAAGGAAGAGACTTTGGACCGCAAGGCTGAAGCTTTGGAGCGTAAGGAAGAGCATCTGCAGAAGAGCGAGCATGAGATCGAAGGCATCCGTAATGACGTGCAGGAGACCTTAAACAAGCAGGTCGCTGAACTGGAGCGTTTGTCCAATCTTACCTCAGAAGAAGCCAGAGAGCTTTTGCTGAACAAAGTGGAAGAAGAGATCAAGCACGAAACCGCAATCATGATCAAAGAAGTGGAAGCCAATGCCAAGGAGCAGGCGGACAAGAGAGCGAGAGAGATCATTTCTCTGGCCATCCAGCGCTGTGCTGCTGACCATGTGGCTGAAACCACTGTTTCTGTTGTCAATCTGCCTAACGATGAGATGAAGGGTCGGATCATCGGCCGTGAAGGCCGCAATATTCGTACACTGGAGACCTTGACAGGCATCGATCTGATCATCGACGATACGCCGGAGGCAGTGATTCTGTCCGGCTTTGATCCGATCAGACGAGAAGTGGCCCGCGTGGCCCTGGAAAAACTGATCGTGGACGGCCGCATCCATCCAGCGCGCATCGAAGAGATGGTCGAGAAGGCGCAGAAGGAGATCGAAGTGAAGATCAGAGAAGAGGGCGAGCAGGCCACCTTCGATACAGGTGTTCACGGACTGCATCCTGAGATCATCAAATTGCTGGGCCGCTTGAAATATCGGACCAGCTATGGTCAGAATGTCTTGAAGCATTCCATCGAAGTCTCACATTTGGCGGGCATGATGGCCGCTGAATTGGGCGTCGATGTCCAGCTGGCTAAGCGGGCAGGTTTGCTGCACGACTTAGGCAAAGCTGTGGACCACGAGGTGGAAGGACCACATATCTCTATTGGTGCGGATCTGGCCAAACGGTACAGAGAGTCCAAGGAAGTGGTTAATGCCATCGAGGCGCATCATGGTGATGTAGAACCGATCACGGTAGAGGCTGTTTTGGTCGCTGCCGCTGATGCCATCTCTGCGGCCAGACCGGGCGCCAGACGAGAAACGCTGGAAAACTATTTGAAACGATTATCCAAGCTGGAAGAGATCGCTAACGATTTCGACGGCGTGGAAAAATCTTTTGCCATTCAGGCAGGACGCGAGATCCGAGTCATTGTTAAGCCAGACCGCATCGATGATGCCGGCTCGGTGAAGATGTCCCGCGATATCGTCAAACGGATCGAAAAGGAAATGGAATATCCTGGTCAGATCAAAGTTGTTGTCGTTCGCGAGACAAGAAGCGTCGATTATGCTAAATAACCCTCAAACAGAATAGAAGCGCTATAGATATGTGTCCATCGAAAGCGCGGCAAAAGAGCCCGTCGGCCTAAGTCGGAGGGCTCTTTTGCATGAAAAAAGCCTCACAGTCACTTTTCGGCTGTGAGGCTTTGCTGTTGATCACTTATTTGGTTGGGGTGACGCGGACGAAGAGATTTTCCAGTTCTTCGACGAAACCGCTGATGGGTCTGCCTTCACCAATGTCATCGCCGATCTCTTCCAGACGGGTGAAGATATCTGGGCTTTCGCTCACATAGACGTCGGTGAGATCTTTGTCGGCAGCTTTGGCGGATTTGATGACGGCTTCTTTGACCGCTTCAGATTCGCCTTTGGGATCGTTGGCTTTGATTTTGACCGCAGCATAGGCAGCGTGTTCGGAAATGACGACGTGTGCATCTTCCACGTCTTCGACATCGTCAACGATGGCTTTAGCCACTTTTTCCGCGCGCTGGCTCATGTCAGCATTGTCGACCAGATCATCGGCAGCGGAATTTTGGTTGACATCATTGGTATTGCTGTTGTTGCCGTTGTTGTCCGTGCCGTTTTGGGCATCGTTTTCCGGTGCTGGGGTGGTCATGTTCTGTGGATTGGTGGTGTTGTTATTGTCTGGGGCTGGGGTGTTGCTTTGATTACCGCAGCCGGCCAAAAGCAGCAGGGCCAAACCAAGCAGGCAGGAGACAAGAGTGATATGACGTTTTTTCATGAACATACGATGAAACCTCCTTTTGTGATTGTCTATAGTATGATGGTAGTCCTAAACTTTTATACATGGGGAGCAGATTTTTTGCACGCGCGCGGAAATCGGCGAAAATTTTGCAAGGAATTGCGGCTAAGCCCGCCCTCAGCGGCAAAACTATGCTATAATAAAAGTAAAGATAGATAGGGGGCGATGCATATGGATGAACGTGTGGCAAAAACGATGGATAATCTCCGGCGGCACGGTTTTGACGTCCGCTTTTGCGAGACAGTCGAAGCAGCCAATCAACTGATCGATAGTTTTGTCCAGCCTGGGGCAGCGGTGGGTTTTGGCGGTTCGATGACGATCCAGGAGATGAAAACAGCCGACTATCTGGCACCAAAGGCGATCGAAGTCATCGATCACAATCTGCCGGGGCTGTCAGCCGCGGAAAAGGCAGAGCTCAGACAGCGCGAGCTGAGCTGCGACGTTTTTTTGACCAGCAGCAATGCGGTGACGGAGGATGGGCAGCTGTATAATGTGGACGGCGCGGGCAACCGCATCGCGGCAATGACTTTTGGCCCGGGCAAGGTGATCGTCGTCTGCGGCGTGAATAAGATCGTGCCGGATCTATCAGCAGCCCGTGAGCGGGTGCGGCAGGTCGCAGCACCGCTGAATAATCGGCGGCTGGCTACAGGCAATCCCTGCATCCAAGCGGGGCACTGCGTGGATTGTCAGGCAGAAGGGCGTATCTGCCGCGTGACGGCGATCATGGATCGTAAGCCGTTAGTGACAGATATCACCATCATTTTGGTGGATCAAAAGCTGGGCTATTAAATCAAGAAGCAGAGAGGGATCTTATGGCAAAGAGAAGAGTGATCGTCGTGGGCGGCGGCGCCAGCGGTATGATGGCAGCCATTGCGGCGGCGGAAAAAGGCGCACAGGTGATGCTTTTGGAAAAAAATACGCAGCTGGGCAAAAAGCTGCTGATCACCGGCAAGGGCCGCTGTAATGTCACCAACAGCAAGGATGTCGCCCAATTGATCAATAGTTTTCCCCACAATGGCAAATTTTTATTTACAGCGTTCAGCATCTGGTCCAACGAACAGACGATGGCTTTTTTTGAGCAAATGGGCGTACCGCTCAAGGTAGAGCGCGGCGACCGGGTCTTTCCGCAGTCCGATCAGGCGCGGGATATCGTAAACGCGCTGAGCCGCCGCCTGAAAGCGCTCAAGGTGGAGGTGCGGCTGGGGCATGCTGTGCAGGCGCTGCTCACCGATGCGTCCGGCGCGGTCTCTGGCGTGGTGCTGACCGATGGGCGGCATTTGACAGCCGACAGGGTCATCGTGGCCGTGGGCGGGCTGTCTTATCCCGGCACTGGTTCCACTGGCGACGGCTATGCTTGGGCTAAGGCAGTGGGGCATACGGTCAAGCCGCTCCGGCCGTCTCTGGTACCCTTGGAATCACCGGATACATGGCTGTATGCGCTGCAGGGGCTGAGCCTCAAAAACGTACGGCTGACGTTTTTTAAGCCGAACGGCAAAAAACTGGCCGAGGATTTTGGCGAAATGCTCTTCACCCATTTTGGCATCTCGGGTCCTATCGTTTTGACCATGAGCGGTCAGGTGGTCGATCAGTGGCAGAAGGAGGAGACGCCGCTCAGAGCAGAGATCGATCTCAAGCCGGCGCTGTCTGTAGAGCAGTTGGATCAGCGGCTGCTGCGGGAGATCGACGAGCAGCACAATAAGCAGCTAAAAAATGTGCTGACCAGTCTTCTGCCGCAAAAAATGATCCCCGTCTTTATCGAACAGGTGGGTATTCCTGAGGAGCGGGTCATGCATCAATTGACCCGCGGAGAGCGGCAGCAGCTGATCCAAGGGCTGAAGCATTTCACCTTCACCGTGGACAAGGCGCGGCCCATCGCCGAGGCGATCGTGACAGCAGGTGGCATCCAGGTCAAGGAAGTCTCACCGCAGACGATGGAGAGCAAGCTGGTGCCGGGCTTATATTTTACCGGCGAGATCTTGGATATCGACGGCATCACCGGCGGCTTCAATCTGCAGGCGGCCTTTTCGACCGGCTATTTGGCCGGACAGTCTTCTGCTGAGTAAAAGCGGCCCAGGCGGGGCATCTTACCTTATAAAAAGGAGGTGCCGCGATGAAGAGGGAACGCTTGATCCGACGCAGTCAAATATGGACCTGGGTTTTGGCCGTTTTAGCCGGATTTTGTCTGGCCCTGCTCTTGATCGGGCAGTTTGTGGTGCTTTCGACCGGCGGCCGGGAATGGACGCTGGTGGGGCGATTGGAAGGCCAACCTTTGGCCGAGCTGGATGATCAGACGCTTTTGGCTGGCAGCGTGCAGAAGCAGGTCAGCGATGTGCGCGTGTCAGCGGCGGGCTGTCCAGGGGACATGGTGCGGCTCTATATCGATGATCATTTGACGGCGGCTTTAACAGCTGGCGGATCAGTCCACCTGGCGTTGGAAGCAGGTCAGCGGCTTTCTGCTGACGGTGAGCAGCTGACGGATATGCTGGCGCTCTCGCTGACAGTAGAAGGGCGGTCACTGCCTGAGGCCGTCCAGATCATGCCGGGCACGTGGCAGGATCTAGTCTGGGAGCTGTAAAAAATGTTGCCTCAGCTGGAAAATAAAGCTGGCTAAATAGGAGCAACTACATTAAAATAGTAGGAGTAGCAAATACGTTTGGTGGGGGCTGGAATGGATGAATTACGGCAGTAAAAAAGTAGCCAGCAGCGCAGTCAAAATGGCTTTGACGGAATCTCGGGAAGAAGAGAGCCGCTTGAAAAAGCAGTTTCAGGAGATCGAGATCCATACAGCAGCCGTCGATTTCGGCGGAGAATATTTGGCCAGTATCCATAAGATCGTTGAGCGTGCTATCGTGGCGGGCAAGCGTGAGGGGATCATCGGCGACACACATTCAGAAGAGGGCGCCATTGCTGGGGCTGCCAGAGAGGCATTGTCTCAGATCATGAGCAAAGCCATCGGCCTCAATGTCGGCGGTAAGCTGGGCATCGCCCGTTATCACGATCATTTGGCGATCTGTGTATTTTTAGGCATTGGACTGCTGCATTTGGATGAGGTCGCCATTGGCTTGGCTCACCGCACCATTTCCTGAAGGCAGGTGATAGATATGCAGCAAACGAAGCAGGTGGCGCTGGACGGTCCTGCCGGCGCCGGCAAAAGTTCTGTGGCCAAAAAATTGGCACAGCGCCTAGGTTATATTTATATTGATACCGGTGCTATGTACCGGGCAGTCGCTTGGCTGGTCCTGCAAAAGGGCGTGAGCCTTACCGACGAAGCAGCACTTAATGCGCTTTTGCAGGGTATACAGATCACCTTTGGGCCAGTGGAAGAAGACGGCCGTCAGCAGGTCTGGTGCAATGGCGCGGATTGTACAGAAGCCATCCGTTCAGCGGAAGTCTCCAATTTTGTCTCGGCGGTATCAGCCTTGGGTCCTGTACGGCAGGTAATGGTCGAAAAGCAGCAGGAGATCGCTTGTGGCAGCAATGTGGTCATGGATGGGCGCGATATTGGGACCGTAGTCCTGCCCCAGGCGCAGTACAAATTTTTCCTGACCGCTTCTCTGGAGGAACGGGCCCGCCGCAGGATGCTGGAGCTTACCGCCAAAGGTCAAACGGTCGATTTAAAGACCCTGCAGGCAGAAATCGCTGCCCGGGACAAAAAAGATTCCGAAAGAGCGCTGGCTCCCTTGGTACAGGCCAGTGATGCGATGCTCATCGACACCAGCGATCTGACCTTTGAACAGGTGGTCGACAAACTTTTTGAGCTAATTATAAAATAAAGGGTTTTCTTCTGAGCATATTTTAGTTATAATAAATAAGTGTATAACATTTAGGATAAGGAGCTGAGGCAGTGGAAATCATCATAGCTCCTCATTCAGGTTTTTGTTTTGGCGTCCGAATGGCTATCCAGAAGGGTGAAGAACTGATTCGGGCGGGTGAAGGACCAGTGGCCACCTTAGGGCCTTTGATCCACAATCCTCAAGAGGTCAGCCGCCTAGACAAACTGGGGATACATTCACGGGAACGGTTCGAGGATATCTGCGAGAGCAAAGTCTTGATTCGGACGCATGGAGTAGCGCCTGAGGTGTATGAAGAGGCGAAGCGGAGAGCGCTTGAGATTTTCGATTGTACCTGTCCATTTGTCAGCAAGGTGCAGAAGATTGCTTATGAACACAGCAAACAAGGTTATCGGGTGCTTATTTTGGGCAATAAAGATCATCCTGAGGTAGAAGGGATTTTGGGCTGGTCCGACGGCAAGGGAACAGCGTTTTTCGACGTCGCAGAACTGGCTCAGCTTGAGCTTTCCGGCGAAAAGATCTGTCTCGTCTCCCAAACCACAGAAAATGTGGAAAAATTTGAGGAGGCAGCCAAATGGCTGGAAGGGATCACTGAGGATCTAGTGGTATTCAATACCATCTGTTCTGCAACCAGAGAGAGACAAAGCTCCGCATTGGAGTTGGCCAAACAGGTCGAGCTGATGCTGGTCGTAGGTGGATTAAACAGCGCGAATACCCAGAAACTGGCTGATTTGTGCCGCCAAAATGGAACCCCAACTGAACATATAGAGTCAGTGAATGAGATGGATATGAACTGGTTTAAGGGTTTACAAAGAGTAGGTATTACAGCAGGAGCTTCAACTCCTGACT
>CABVBB010000113.1 GCA_902496505.1 uncultured Peptococcaceae bacterium | reverse complement strand
TGAAGATCGCTCAGCCCGAGGAAGCGATCCTCTCGGAGATCAGCCGCAAATACAGCGCCGCGCTGCCTGAGGGCAGCCGCCAGGTGGTGGACGAGGCGCTGCGGGACAGCTTCAAGCGTTTGATCGCGCCGGCCATCGAGCGTGAGCTGCGCGCAGAACTCACAGCCAAAGGGGAAGAGCAGGCCATCAAGGTCTTTGCCCAAAATCTGCACAATCTGCTCCTACAGCCGCCGGTCAAAGGCCGCACCGTCTTAGGCGTGGACCCCGGCTTTCGGACCGGCTGCAAACTGGCAGTGGTAGATGATACCGGCAAGGTGCTGGAGATCGGCGTCATGTATCCCCATCCGCCGCAGAAAAAATACCAAGAAGCGCTGGAACTCATGGGCCAGATGGTGGAAAAATGGCACGTCGATCTCATCGCCATCGGCAACGGCACGGCCTCGCGGGAGTCAGAAGCCTTGGTGGCCGAGCTTATCCGTTCCTATCCCAGCGTGCAGTATATCATCGTTTCCGAAGCAGGGGCCTCCGTTTATTCCGCGTCCAAGCTGGCGAAAGAGGAATTCCCCGAATTTGACCTGTCCCTGCGCAGCGCTGTCTCCATTGCCCGCCGCCTGCAAGACCCTCTGGCCGAACTGGTCAAGATCGAGCCCAAAGCCGTAGGCGTCGGCCAATACCAGCACGATGTGACGCCCAAGAAGCTTGACGAAGCCTTAGGCGGGGTGGTCGAAGACTGCGTCAATGCCGTAGGCGTCGAGGTCAATACCGCTTCCGGCGCGCTGCTGCAATATGTGGCCGGCCTGACCAAATCCACGGCAGACGGCATCGTCAAATACCGCGACGAAAACGGCAAATTGACCGACCGCCGCCAGCTGCTCAAAGTCCCGCGCTTAGGGCCCAAAGCTTACGAGCAGTGTGCAGGCTTTATCCGCATTGCTGACGGCGGCAATCCCTTGGACAATACGCCCGTCCATCCCGAATCTTACGGCGCGGCAGAAGCGTTACTTCAGGCGCTGGGCTATAAGCCCGCTGATCTGCGCGGGCTCAAGCTGCCCGAGATCCGCGACAAATTGGCGGCTGTCTCCGTGCGGGAGATGGCCAAGACCTTAGCTATCGGCGAGCCCACCCTGCGCGATATCATCGCCGCCCTGCAAAAGCCCGGCCGCGACCCGCGTGACGAACTGCAGCCGCCGCTGCTGCGCTCCGATGTCCTCTCCATCGACGATCTAGCGCCCGGCATGACGCTCACCGGCACCGTGCGCAATGTGGTCGATTTCGGCGCTTTCGTCGATATTGGCGTCAAGCACGATGGTCTGGTGCACATCACCCAGCTGGCAGATCGCTATGTCAAGCACCCCATGGATGTGGTCTCCGTCGGCGATATCGTCCAGGTGCGGGTGCTGGAGGTAGACAAAGCGCGGGAGCGCATCGCCTTGACCATGCGTTCCGAAAAGAAAGCCACCGTCAAATGAACGGCGATTTTTCGCATATACTAGAAAGGCATAAGCAGACAGGAGGAAGATCTATGCATACAGAAGATATTTTTCAAGCGGCCCTCAAAGCGGCTGGTCTGACCGAAAGTCCCAAGGACAGCGGCATTGCTGTGCCCAAGGATGGTATCACCAAGGCAGCCTTTGGCGTGGATATCGATACCTCAGAGGTCATGCTGGCGCGTCAATTAGGCTGTGAATGCGTCATCACCCACCATCCTTCCGGCAGACAGCGGGTAGAGATGTATCAGGTCATGGACGACCAGATCCGGCGCATGGTCCAGGCCGGCGTACCCATCAACAAAGCGCAGAAGGCGCTGGCTAAACGCAAAAATCAGGTGGAGCGCTCCAACCATGTCACCAATTACGACCGTGCTGTCCATTCGGCAGAGCTTTTGGACATGGGCTTCATGTCCATCCATTCTCCAGCCGATTATCTGGCCGAAGCTAAAGTACAGCAGTTTTTGGACGAGCGCTTTGCGGATAAGCCCGAGACCCGTTTGCAGGAAGTGGTCGACGCGCTTTTAGAGATCCCCGAGTATCAAAAGAGCGCCAGTCAGCCCAAGATCCGCTTGGGTTCGCCCGACAGCTACGCCGGCCGCATCTTTGTGGCCATGGCCGGCGGCACCAGCGGCGGTGCGGACGTCTACAAGGCTTATTTTGAAGCGGGCGTCGGCACCATGGTCCTCATGCACGTGCCGGAAGACGTGCTGGAAGCCGTCACAGAGCAGAATATCGGCAATATCATCATCGCCGGACACATGGCCAGCGATTCCGTCGGCATCAATCAAATCATTGCAGCCATTGAGCAATTAGGCATAGAAGTCATCAGAATGTCAGGAGTGATCAAACCGTGTTAGCCATCATCAACGGCACCATTTATACCATTACAGACGGCATCATCCCCAAAGGCACTGTCCTCATCGACGGCGGTCAGATCGTAGGCGTCGGCACTGATCTCGTCATTCCCTCCGATGCCCAAGTTATCGACGCAGCCGGCCGCATGGTCACGCCGGGCTTTATCGACGTGCACACCCACATGGGCATCGATGAAGAGATCAACAATATCGTCGGCGACGATACCAACGAGATGACCGACCCGCTGACCCCCGAACTGCGGGCGCTGGACGGCATCAATTTCCGCGACATCGGCTTTGGCGATGCCCGCAATGCCGGCATCACCACCGTCATGATCACCATGGGCAGTGCCAACGTCATCGGCGGCACCACCACCATCGTCAAGACTGCCGGCAAGACGGCCAAAGAAATGGTCGTCGTACCCGAAGCCGGGCTCAAAATGGCCTTCGGCGAAAATCCCAAGCGGGTCTACGGCGAAGCCAAAAAAGCGCCGTCCACCCGCATGGCCACCATGGCTATCGCCCGTCAGGCTTTCATCGACGCCCAAAACTATTTGAACAAAAAAGACCGCGACCGCGATCTCAAAAAAGAACACATCGCCTGGGCCTTAGAGCGCAAGATCCCTGTGCGCGCCCATGCTCACCGCGCTGACGACATCATGACCGCTATTCGCCTGCGGGATGAATTCGGTCTGGATATGGTCATCGAGCACTGCACCGACGGTCACTTGATCGTCGATGAACTGCTGGAAGCCGACATCCCAGTGGCCATCGGCCCCAGCTTCAGCAATCGGGCCAAGGTAGAGATGGAACACGTCACTTTCCAGACCCCCGGCATCCTGGCTGAAGCGGGCCTCACCGTGGCCATCATCACCGACCATCCCTGCACGCCCATCCAGTACCTGCCCATCTGCGCAGGACTGGCGGTCAAAGCAGGCATGAGCGAAGAAGACGCCCTCAAAGCTCTCACCCTGAATGCGGCCAAGATCCTGAAGCTCGATCACCGCTTAGGCAGCATCACCCCTGGCAAAGACGCCGACCTCGTCATCTGGGACGACCATCCCTTCGAAGTCAAAGGCCATCCCGCCTATGTCTTTGTCAACGGTCAAAAAGTCAACGATTAGCTCGCCCCTAGCGGATAACACCCCTAGAGTAGACAATACCTGTCTATTCTAGGGGTGTTTTTTGTGCCGCCAGCATGGCAGCAACGGACTTGACCCAGAGACGTGCTCAAAAATTTCGCATCAATGATTTCGTTGATGCGAAGGGTTTGCGCAGGAAAAGAACTGATTCCATTACTTAAAAGTTTTGATTATGATAAGTATATCAAAAGCGCTGCAGCGTATGATGATTTTTTAGAGTTACCGATCGTGGTGAGTGGCCACAACGTGTGGATTTTTTTGGGAAAGCTGTCTGTTGGGCCCGGTTCAAAAGTATAAAGAAAATTATGCTATTTTTAGACGAACTATTACCCTGTCTCTCAGAGAGAGGGACGCTCGTCCCCGATATTTTCGAAGAAGGAGTGATCCATAATGAGTGAAGCAAAAAAATCATCATCCGCTTACTACATTCATGTTGCTATCGTCATTTTATTGATGTTTTTCTTTAAATATCTGCCGGCCCCAGCGCCGGTCACCCCTTACGGCATGAATATTTTAGGCATCTTTATCGGTCTTATCTACGGCTGGTCCCTCTGCGGTCTGGCCTGGCCCAGCGTACTGGCTATGGTGGCTTTGGGACTCAGTGAATACGGCATTACAGAATCGGTCTTTGCGCTGGTCTTTGGACAAGCCAACCTGGTCCTGATGATCTTTGGTTTTATGGTTTTCGCCCCCTTAGGCGAAAGCGGCTTGACCGAGTATATGGGCAATAAGCTCTTAAGTATCAAATTCATGCAGGGCCGTCCGCTGGTCATGATCGGCACCTTGTTCGCCGGAGTTCTCGTGATCGCCTTGACAGGCATCAATGGATATTTGCTGATGTTCTTCATGATGACCGTTTTCCTGGATGTTTTCAAGAAATTGGGCTATCAGAAAGGCGACCGTTTTATCCCCATGTTCCTCTGCGGCATCTTCATGCAGACCGCCTTTGCCAATCTGCTGCTGCCGTTCATGCCGCTTGTGGTCATGATCTATGGCACAGCAGGCATTACTGACCTCAACAACAGCAAATATCTGCTCTTTGGCATTCTCTTTGTCATCATTGCCGATCTGGTGCTGGTGGCGTTATTCAAGATCCTGCACTTGAATCTAGAGCCCTTATATAATGTCGACTACGAAGAAATGGCCCAAAAAGCCAAAGAACCTTTGAACAAACGCCAGAAGGCCTTGCTGATGTCCGTCTTGGTCTTCTTGGGCGGGATGCTGATCGTTGGTCTCTTCTCCTCACCGACTGGCAATGTCGTCCAGCAATTTTTGGCCAAGGTCGGCGTTTACGGTGTCATCGCCATCGTGGTGGTGCTGATGATGGTCGTCAAAATCGATGGGAAAGAGCTGCTCCCCATCCACACCCTGACCACAGGCGTCAACTGGAATATCACCTTGCTCTACGCTATGGCTATGACCATGTCCACCGTCCTGACCAGTGCGGAGACCGGCATTTCCAGCCTGGTGATCGCCGTCATTTCCCCGATACTGGCGACCCTGAGCGAATACTGGTTCCTGCTTCTGATCGGCGCAGTGACCTTGATCTTGACCAATATCGGCAACAACATGGTCGTCATCTTTACCATGGTCACCGTGGTAAAAATGATGATGGGCGCAGGGATGGCCATCAATGGCGCCCTAGCAGTCGCCATCATCCTCTTCAGCGGCCTGAGCACCGGCTATCTGCTCCCCAGCGCCTCGGTATCAGCATCGCTGATCTTCGGCAGTGAGATGAATACCCCTAAGAGCGCCCTGCTGCAAGGCATAACAGTCATCATCGTGTGGATGCTGCTCTTGGCCTTAGTCATGGTCCCGTTGGGACGGCTGCTCTTATAAGCAGCGCGCAAACGTTTTAAAAAGATAAAAGCTGCCTCCAGGAGATCGTCGTGTGGAAACACACGAGGGGATCTTCCAGGAGGCAGCTTTTTTTAGGCTTTCCTGCCCCAATGACTCAGGTTATAAAAAGAGCATGGTCAAAGGGACATAGACAACAGCGGTCATGATGACCACATAAAGGATCAAAATAAATGAGCATTTGGCAATACTTGCGGGTGTCGTATAATCTTGAGCATAGTACAGTGCGCCAAATAAGGAGGATGCGGGGATCGCGATGCCGACCATACCTAAGGTAGGGATCAATTGGATGACAGCAACGAAAGGGATATCCACACCATTAGCGTATATAGCGCAGATCACAGCGATAAAAATGAACATGGTGGCGATATTATTGAGAAAATTGGTCAAGAGCAGTACGATGAACGCTACCAGCAAAATACAGCTGAGCGGGCCGGCTTTAGCCAAAAGAGGAGCGCAAAGAGCAGAAATAGCTTCGCTGACCCCTGTTTCTGTACTCGTTAACGCACCAGAAACGACAGTAGCACTGGCAATGATGAAAATGGCATCCCAAGAGACGGATTTTCCGGCTTCAATAGGATCACAGATCGGTTTACCATCTACCTTGATAACCATCATGACCACGCAGAACAACATGGCCCAGCCATATACACCGAATTCTTTGACCTTGCTCAAAAAGGCATTGGCGCTGGGGACAAAACTGACCAAAATAGCGCCTAAGATAAAAATACAAACACACGCCAATAAAGATTTTTGCGCTTTGCTTAGGCCGCCAGCGTATTTTGCTTCTATCTCGGAAAAATCAGCTTTAGCAATACAGCTGGGATCATACCCTAAAAGCTTCATCATCGGCATCAGCAAGAGCACACTGACCAAAATATAAGGGATCATCGTCAGCATATAAGGGCCAAACTCGATCGTTACATTTGTCGAGGCGTAAATGATCGGCAAAAACATAGTCATATAGCCGTCAAAGGGGAAAAGCCCTGGCGCTAGAAGCATGGCTAAAAGTACGGTACCGGTCAACATAGTGGCATATTTGTCACCTTGCTTGATGCCAATATCTTTAAAAAGCTTGTTGAAAATAGGAAATAAAAATAAGGTTGCTAAAATTTGTCCGACTAAAATACTGACAATAAATGAGCCGATGATCAAGGCTAGCGTCAGCCGCCAAGGCTTGCCCTGCACATATTTGTTGGTGACCACTTTGATGATCAGCCATTCGGTGACGCCGCTATACGATAAAGCGCCCAGCATCATCATCGTAACGACACATAGTACGATGACCTGCGAGCCAAAGGCTGCTGTCATAACAGCCGCAGCGCTGCCGTAATCGGTCGTCGCTAGAGCGACCATGGCTAAAAGAGCAGGCCAGATCATACTGCCGCCTGATATAGACCAACCCCAGATCAAGCCTAAAAAGATGCCGATGATCCGCATGCCGTAAGGCGTAAGGGGGCCAGGGGCAGGTAAATGACCAAAGCCAAACATTAAAATAATAGTCACAGCAATAGCTAGAATATATTTTATATCCAGTTTTTTCGTGAGAGTTTCTGTAGACATGATGCCAACTCCTTCCATAACGATCCATTTGA
>CABVBB010000112.1 GCA_902496505.1 uncultured Peptococcaceae bacterium | reverse complement strand
ATCATAGACTGCCGTCTCCACCGACGATGGCAGCTCAAAATAATCATGTGCCAGTTGGACGATCTGCTCATCGATCTCCACGCCCGTCACCTGCGCCTGGGGAAAATAGCGGCTGCACTGCGAAGCGTAAGTGCCGCTCCCTAAGCCCAAGATGAGCACCGACGCTTCCTCGGCCTCCGTGATCCCAGCCAAAAGCGGTGCAGCCAGCGCGTAATCATAATACATCCCCGTCAGCCCCGCTTCCTTCATGTGCACCGACTGCACGCCGAAAAGCACATTGGTGGACAAGATGACGCTCTCCGGCGTTTCCCGCACCTGCAGATAATTGTAGATGGACTCGCCCTCGTAAAGCAGATCCTTCTCCCAAAAGGCAAACCGGCTGCCCGCACCGCCCACTGCACAGAGCGCCATCAGCACGACCGCTGCCAGACAGCGCTTCCCCTGCCGGCGGACGCTGGCGAAATAAGCCAGACAAATGGCCAGCAAAATACCGGCAAAGATCAAAAAAGTCACGGCCGTCCCTACCGCAGGGATAGTGATGAACGTGGGCACAAAGGTGCCGATGATGCTGCCGATGGTATTGAGCGCGCCCAGATTGCCGATATTTTTGCCATTGTCTTCTAAGTTGTCCGTGACGTATTTGGCCAAGGACGGCGTGACTGTGCCCAACAGCAGCAGCGGAAAGACAAAGATGAGGAAGCACGCCGCAAAAGCCGCCCAGATGAGGAAATGTTTTTCCACGACCAGCGCCAACAGAGCGGAGATGCCGATGATGATGTATTTGCCCGCAAAGGGGATGGCCGCTGTCCATACGGCCGCCAGCAAAAGCCTGCGGTACAGCCGGTCTGGATCAGCGTCCCGGTCCGCCAAGCGCCCGCCCCAGACATTGCCGATGGCCATGGCGATCATGATGGTGCCGATGATGATGGTCCAAACGATCTGCGATGAGCTGAAATAAGGCGCCAACAGTCGGCTGGCCCCCAGCTCGATCGCCATCACCGACATCCCCGCAAAAAATTCTGTAGCGTACAAAAAATATTTGCTGCCCAGCACGCCTGGGCGCTGCACGGCTTGTGTCATCACGACGCGCCTCCTTTCAAAAGATCAAACTGGCGGGCATATCCCACTGCGAATAGAGTTTGCAGTTGGGCTGGAGGATGAGGTATTTGTAATCGCCTGTGATCTCCTTGCTCATGCAGTCCTTATCCACCACGACGGACATGCCCTGCACGTCGTATTGCAGCGCGCCGTACTCCAGCTGATGAAAAGGCCGGCCGCAGCCCTCGATATACGCTTCGATAGCCGCGATGAATTCCTCCGGCGCGCGGTGCGCTTCGATCCACTGATCCTGCTCACTGCCGGTGTGGGACGAATAGAGCACACGGAAAGTGACCTGATCGGCCGATAAGGCCCGACAGCGGTCAAAGATGGCCGCGACGCTGTGGCGGGAAAAGCTGTCGCTCAGATTGAGGGACAAGCGGATATTGAAATCATAGCGGCGCAGCTCCTGACAGAGCGCCTCCACATTGAGCGCGCTCTTGGCGCCGATGATGGCCCGATTATTGGCCTCGTCGAACAAATCGCTGACACTGACGCTCACCGTGCTCACGCCCACCGTGTTGCGCAAAAAGCGCAGATAGCCTTCATCCAGCGAAACGCCGGTGGTCTGCATCTCGATATTGCGGAAGGGATGCTCCAAGGCCGCGTTGAACTCACTGAATTTGATCAGAAAGCCCCGGTTCTGCTGCGGCTCACAATCGCCGGTAAGCATCACTGTATTGCAGCCATTGTCGCGGGCAAAGGCCAGCCGCTCGATATACTGCCTGCGGTAGAGATCGTAAAAGCGCAGATTGCCCTCGATCTGGTTGACAAATTGAGCCGGCTTCATCTTGGCGACACAGAAGCGGCAGTCATTGATACATTTTCCCCCGCCTACGGGCGGCACCACAACGGATAAACTCTGGATCTTCATACGTTCAGCTCCTCTTTTTTTGATTGACGGTATTTGTCCCATTGTAGCATATCCTGCCGCACACTGTCAGATTTTTTTCGTGTCTGCCGCTTTGAGCAGGAAATGGGCTTTAAAAGTTGAATTGTTGTAAGGTAACTATTGGGGCATTTATGACCGAAGGGGGAAAAATCATGAAAACATCGATCAAAAAAGCAACAGCCATCCTGACACTCCTCGTGCTCACCTTTTCCTTGACTGGCTGCTCGCAGGCAGAGCTTGATCTGGTCTCGCTGGCCAAGCAAGCCGCGCAGCTGGAGGGGATCGCTGTCGCTCAGGAGGTGCATATCGATCTCACCAACGATACACTCAGCCAAGCGCTCGGACTGACACTGCCCAGCCACTTGGATCTGCGCGTGACCGGCATTTTGGATACATCACGGGATCTGTACGATTTGGAGCTTTCCTACCGGCTGGAGGAAACTGGCGCGTACCTCCCCGTATGCCGCGCAGCCAGCGACGGCACGGTGACCTACGTCTCTACGGAGGGCATCTGGCGGCTGGTCAAGACCTATTCTTCTACACCGTTTTCGCCAGAATATATCGCTGAAATGGATGCTTACATCGCCGCCCATCCCTTTGTGCGCATGGGGGAGGACGACTGGGTGCTCAATTTCCATTTTGCACCTGTAGCGCTGCCTGAGGCCCGCGACTATGCAGCGCTTGTGGAATCGCTGCTGCCTGATCTGGCGGACTATGACACGGGACTCGTCACTGCCATCGACGGCGGCTGCCGCCTCCAAGCCTCGGGCAGCGACTGGCTGGCACTCACTGACAGCTGGCTGACCTATCTCCAGACACACCCAGATGCTGGCTACGCGCTGTCTCAAAAGGTCACCGCCTTTAAGGAAGCCATGCTTTCGGCCAATGGTATAAAAAGCGGCTGGCCCGAGGTCACGCTGGATGAATGGCAGCAGTCTCTGCAAAATCGTATCGACCGTTGGGAAAAACGCAAAGCCGCCTGGACGAAACCACCCTTTGACGCCAAGGACAGCTTTGACGCCACCCTTCAGATGAGCGGCAGCCAAGGCAGCCGTACCTTTACCGGAAACAGCACACTGCACCTTGACCAGTGGGGACTTTCTTTAGCCAGCACGACCACGCTTAAGGAGACCGCGATCCAAGGCACAGTGGCTTTCAACGCCATAAACGGCAATGATTTTGACGCCGGGCTCAAGGCCATCAACGCTCGCTACACCTTGACCACCGGCCTAAAACTGGAGCCTGATACTGAAGGCTACGCTACCGCCTTCCTCATGCAGACCTTCTGCGGTCAGCCCTCTGGCAATCTGAATTACGCCAGTATGCACCTGATCGACGGCCGCTATTATATCGACGCGCTGGATCTGCCCCGCATCCTGCCCGGCACCACTGTCACCCTCTCCGGTGATGAGGCTCTCATCACCTATGGCGGCCAGAGCGTGACGCTCACCACAGTTCCTGCGCTCAACGTGGTCATGGACAGAGAGGATCCCTTTGTCCCCGTACGCAGCCTAGCCGGCTTAAGACTGGCTGTCGACTACCAGACGCCGCCTGAGACCATCACACTCACTATCCAGTAGCATCCACCTGCAAGGAGGGACTGGCATGTCACTTATTCGTCCATTTTTTGTTCGTTTGACCTGTGCACTTTTGACAGGACTGTGCCTGCTGGGCTGGGTAGTGCCGCCTGTTCAGGCAGCTGATCAAACGGAAGCAGCCGCTTCTCAGACCGATCCTGATGTCTATTGGGCGGCTTCCGCTCTCTTAGATCACAGTGCTGCCGCTGGACTGGTGGCCTTCCACAGCGTGACCCCGCTCTCTGCCGCTTGGCTCTACAGTGTCGAGCATTATGGCTGGCTGCGCGGCCTCATGCTGGTCAGCCAAACCGCAGCCCCTCAAGAACTCGGCCTTCCCGTCGTCCCCAACTGGGATTCCCACGGCGAACAAGGCAACTATAACTATGTGGCGCGGCTGGTCGGCTACTACCTTTATTACCAAGGCGCTGACGGAGTGATCTACCAGACGACCATCCACGATCCCCAGACAGCCCGTCCCGTTTTCCAGCTGCCTGTATGGAGTTACAGTCCAGAAGGTTATCACGTGATGGCGTCTATGGGGGAACAAGACGGCAAAATGATCCTGCGTTTCCGACAAGGCGGCGCTGCTATGGGCCATGATGAAGCGTGGCTGTTTGCAGCGGACGGCGCAAGCCAGTCGATCGACGAAAATCTCTATACTCATATTGTACACGGCGACGGCTTTGCCATCAGCACCTACATAGGGATGTACTGCTCTCCAGGCAATCTGTACAAGACCCCTGACGGTGAGTCCGTCAGTCATGGCATCGGCCGTCGGGACATTCTCTATGGCAGTGCACCTGCGCTGTATAAGCAGAGGGTATACGCCGCCGGTAAGGAAACTTCCTCCGAAGAAGCTTACAATTTGTACGAAACTGATCTGACCACCGATCAAACACGACAGATCAACGACCCGACGCTCAATATCGAACGCCTCTCCTCGGATCGATTGGCTGAAGATCCCGAGCACATCCTCTATTTTGTCGGCAGCACCCGATATGCCAACGGACAGACCGGCGACTATGCGCTGTATCGGCTGGATATCAGCAAGCGTCATCCTACGGCCAAAGATATCGAGCGCATCATCTCGTTCGACGTCTCCGATCAGCTGTATGCCTTTTCCAGCGATACGGTATACTACGCCAAAGGCATCGCCAACAGCCGCCGGCTTTACCGCTTGGGGCAGAGCGAACCCATCGAGCCCAACGGCCGATTGATCTATCTCTATAACGACCAGGGCTATATCATCGCCGGTTTTGGAGAGACCGCCGCTGACGATACCCGCCTTTTGGTCCTCGACCAAAACGGGCAGGAGGTCTTCCGCTCTGCTGACATGGCCCAGCGGCCGCAGATCGACCACGACCGTTTGTTTTACATCACCAAGGACGGCCGCAGCTATCTCGTGCCGCTCCGATAAATCGACACACCAAAAAAGCCGCTTCCATCGCATTGATGGAAACGGCTTTTTCTGTATGCTTGGGCAGCTTTTGCTGCCTGTAGGCAAGAAAAAAAGCAGGAGCTTTTTTTAGTCCCGGCTGACGGCAGGAAGTCAGCCGGTCTGCCTAATCATAATGGTTGTGTTTGATGTCTGATTAAGTTGATCTCTCCCGCTTGTGCATTCATTATACCGCATTCTCACAGACGACACTATTCGCTTTTCTTAGTAATCCATTATCAAAAAAACGGATAATCCGCCAAATTAACCGTACAGCGGACTTATTGCTTTTGATCACGCAGATCGATGATGCGTTTGGCTTTGCCTTGGAAGCGCTCCAAGGATTTGGGCTCGACCAAGCTCACCTTGGCCCGCAGACCGAGGACGGACTGCAAGCGGCTGCCGATGGTTTTTTCCACCCGTTTCAGCTCGCTGAAGCTTTCCAGAACGTCGGCGCTGGTCAGCTCGACCTGCACTTCCAAAGAATCCATGACGCCGTCACGATGCAGCACCAGCATATAATGCGGACCGACCTCAGGAATGCCGCTGATGGCGCTCTCCACCTGAGAGGGGAAGACGTTGACGCCCTTAATGATGACCATATCATCGGCACGGCCTTTGATCTTGTCCATCCGGACGTGGGTACGGCCGCATTCGCAGGGTTCGTAATTGAGGCAGGTGATGTCCTTGGTGCGATAGCGCAGGATAGGCAGCGCTTCTTTGGTCAGCGAGGTCATGACCAATTCGCCGGTCTCGCCTGGCGCCAAAGGCTGTAAGGTATCGCTGTCGATGATCTCCGGCAGGAAATGATCCTCTGCCAGATGCAGCCCCTGTCTGAGGTGGCATTCGCCAGCCACGCCCGGGCCGATGAGTTCGCTCATGCCATAGTTGTCCGTCACCGTGAGGCCCATGTATTTTTCGATAGCTGCCTTGGTATCGGCTGAGCAGCTTTCACTGCCAAAGAGGCCGATGCGCAGATTGAGCTTATCCCTTAGTCCCCGCTCCTCGATCAATTCCGCCAGGTAAATGGCGTAAGACGGTGTAGCGATGAGCACGGAGGTCTGGAAATCCTCCATCAGCATCAGCTGACGCTCCGTATTGCCGCTGGAAAGGGGCACTACCATAGCACCGATCCGCTCCAAACCCTGATGCAGGCCGAACGCGCCAGTGAAGAGTCCATAGCCGAAGGCGATCTGCGCCACGTCCTCATCGGTCACGCCAGCAGCTGTGACCACTCGCGCCACCAGATCGGTCCAGTTATTCATATCATTACGCGTATAGCCCACGATGGTCGGCTTGCCTGTGGTGCCGGACGAACCATGCACCCGCACCAAATTTTTGCGCGGCTGAGCAAACATGCCAAAGGGGTAATTATTTTTCAAGTCATCTTTAGTGGTAAACGGCAAGTACTGAATATCGGAGAGCACTTTGACTTTCTCCGGCTTGATGCCGCATTCATCCAGCTTTTTGCGGTAAAAGGGCACCCGGTCATAGCTGTACTGCACGCTCCATTTCAGCCGCTCTAATTGCAGCGCCTCAATATCCTTGCGCGCCATCGTCTCGATCTCTTTCTGCCACATGTTCGTCACACAAATCACCCTTCACTCAAAATAATTTTGGCCGCAGAAAAGCATTTTCACGAAAGCGTCCCTTTCGCCTCCCTTGCAGAGGCTATAAAAAAATCATGGCTGAGCCTGCGCCGCCACGATGATCTGCTTTATCATGTATGCTGCCATGCTTCCGTTCTGCGTTTGATCTTTTTGGTCTATCTCGACTTTCTCCCGGCAGTTGCCTGCCGCCTGCTGTTCTACAGGATTCATTGTACAATAAATTTCAAATGCTGTAAATATGGTTTTCGCCAAAGTCCCGTCCTGCTTGCATAAAATCCTGCATCTTTATGCTTACAAATTTATAAATTTTCACTAGTAGGCTCTATTT
>CABVBB010000111.1 GCA_902496505.1 uncultured Peptococcaceae bacterium | reverse complement strand
TTTCAAAGAGCTTTCTTGGCTGCCGCTTCAAGCGACGTTTGATATCTTACCACAGTGCCTGACCCTTTGTCAATACCTTTTTTCTCAGAAAAGAAAGAAGAAATTTATGGGTATGTCTCCGGGAGGCAACTTCTGTTATATTAGCACACCCTTTTTCTTTTTGCAAGCTTTTTTTTGCGCTTTTTACGTTTTTTATCGATTTTTGCTCATTTTTATCATTCTCCAGCAGCTTGGCGGCACTTTGCTTCCTTATAGAGTGATCCAATAGATGTGCACAAGCTGCCCCTCGTTGTAGGGTTTTATGGCTGTCAGCTGACCACCGCACTCTTCGATCGTTTTGATGGAAGCGATATTGTCAGCAAAACAGCCCAGCATGACTTTGGTCAGCCCGATATGTCTAGCTTGGTCCAACGCTTGCCGAAGCATTTCTGCTGCATAGCCCTGTTTTCTCTCACTTGGCCGAACAGCATAGCCGATATGTCCGCCGAATTGAGCCAAAAATGGCTGTTTGAGATGATGACGGATGTCGATCACCCCTACGATACGTCCATCCCCTTCTCTCACTGCAAAAAGAGTCGTAGCAGGGACCCAATCTGCTGGCGCGTGATCTATCGCCTGCGCTACATGGGCCAGCCAGGCTTCGTAATCCATCTGATCAAACAATGCACTGCCATTGATCACCGTCTCGCCATGCGCAAAAAATTCTTCTTTAAAATCTTCTGCCTCTTTTTGATGCTCTGCACGGGGCTTTACTAAACGGATCTTTTCCATATATTCACCTGCTTTAGATCGATAATAGTCTAAGTGTACGGCAAAAATATTTTGCCGTCAAATAAAAAAAGAGCCCTGGCTCGTGATAAGCCAGGACTCTCTTGAACAGCTGCTTACTTTAAGGCAAAAGATTTGCAGTCAGTGCACTGATCCATGCTAGGATTGTGCTCATGAGTACCTACTAAGATCTCGTTTAAAGAGCAGTAGTTCTCACCAGTGCAATGATGTTTGCACTGCTGAACGGTGCATTTGATGCTGCGGTTTGCTTGACAAGCCATGTTTATCTACCTCCTGTTTTTGAAGTACAAGTCTAGTATGGCAGGACAGGGCTTGCTTTATACAATTATTTTTCGATCTCGTTCATGACTGCGGCGCAGCGCGGGCACAAGGTGGGATGATCGGAATCTGCACCGATCTCTTCGCTGTAGATCCAGCAGCGCTCACATTTTTGACCAGGTGCAGCAGCAACTTGAACTTTGAGATCTTCTACTGCCTCACTGGCAAAAGCTGTTTGAGGCGCACTCTGAGCATCTTCTAAGGTCACTTTGGATACGATAAAGATATTGGGCAGCAGATCTTGGTTCTGCTGTAAGAAGGCCAAGGTTTCGCCTTGCGCATAGAGTTTGACCCAGGCATCTAAGGAATGGCCGATAGCTTTGCTGCGTCTGGCTTCTTCTAATGGTTTGGCAACTTCATTGCGGATAGCGATGAGCTTATCCCATTTGGCTTCCAGCGCTTCGTCAAATACCTGCGGATCAACTTCTGGCCAGCCCGCCAGCTGGACGCTGACCGCTTTGTCAGCCACTGGCAGATAGTGCCATACTTCTTCTGCGGTGAAGGATAAGATGGGGCTGAGCATTTTGACCAAAGCGGTGCAGATCTCATAGATCGCGCTTTGAGCGGAACGTCTAGATTGCGAATCGGGCGCAGTGGAGTACAGACGATCTTTGACGATATCCAAATAGAAAGCGCTCATATCGACTGTGCAGAAGTTGTGCACAGCATGATAGACGACGTGGAATTCATAGTCTGCGTAAGCTTTGGTGACTTTATTGACCAGCTGGCCTAATTTGAGCATAGCCCAGCGATCCAATTCCTGCATGTCAGCCAGCGGCACGCGATCGGTCTCGTTATTGAAATCATACAAGCTGCCTAACATATAGCGGAAGGTATTGCGGATCTTGCGGTAAGCTTCGCTGACTTGCTTCAAAATACCTTTGGAAACGGTGACATCGTTGCGGTAATCGGCAGAAGCTACCCACAGACGCAGAATGTCTGCGCCCATATCATCGATGATCTCCTGCGGCTCGATGCCGTTACCTAGAGATTTGCTCATCTTGCGGCCCTGTTCATCGACAAAGAAGCCGTGAGTCAGGACTGCCTTATATGGTGCCGTGCCATTGGTCGCAATAGCGGTGCACAAAGAGGAATTGAACCAGCCGCGATGCTGGTCGCTGCCTTCTAAATACAGATCGGCTGGATATTGCAGATTGGGACGGATGGAGAGCACGCCGCGATGGCTGGAACCAGAATCGAACCAGACGTCCATGATGTCGGTCTCTTTGCGGAAATGGGTGCCGCCGCATTTGGGGCAAGTGAGTCCCTCAGGGATCAATTCTTCGACGTCCTTAGCAAACCAGACATCTGTGCCGTATTGTCTGACCAGTTCCTGGATCTTGTGGATGGTCTCGTCATTGACGATCTCCTGGCCGCATTCCTGACAGTAGAAAATAGGAATCGGCACGCCCCAAGTCCGCTGTCTGGAGATACACCAGTCGCCGCGCTCGGCGATCATGCCATAAATACGGTCATGACCCCAGGACGGAATGAACTGTACTTTATCGATAGCATCCAGCGCTTCTTGACGGAAGCCATCGATGGATGCGAACCATTGCTCAGTAGCCCGGAACATGGTCGGCTGTTTGCAGCGCCAGCAATGGGGATACTGATGCTTGATGAATTTCAATTTGAGCAGATAGCCGTGCTCATCCAGCCACTGCACGATAGGTTTATTGGCATCATCGATCTTCATGCCGGCAAACATTCCAGCTTCTTCTGTCAGGACACCCTGATCGTTGACGGGAGAGAGGATCTCCAGGCCATATTTTTTGCCGACGATAAAGTCATCATTACCATGACCAGGCGCCGTGTGGACACAGCCGCTGCCTTGCTCCAATGTAACGTGTTCGCCCAAGATCACGATAGAATCCCGTTCCATGAAGGGATGACGGCAGACCATGTATTCCATATCTTTGCCGGCAAAAGTCGCCAGCACTTGATAATCCGCGGACAGATCAGCGTCTGCGATCACTTTTTCCACCATTTCTTTGGCCATGACATATTTTTCATCGCCAAATTGCAGCAGCTGGTATTCAAATTCGGGATGGACGGAGATGGCCATGTTGGCTGGCAAGGTCCAAGGGGTAGTCGTCCAGATAACGACAAAAGTTTTGTCATCCACGTCGAACAAGCCCTTGCTGTCTGTCACCGGGAATTTGACATAAATAGACGGTGAGCGTTTCTCAGCATATTCGATCTCTGCTTCTGCCAGCGCTGTCTCACAGTCACTGCACCAATGCACGGGCTTAACGCCCTTGTAGATGTAGCCTTTCTTGGCCATCTCGCCGAATACGCCGATCTCCTCAGCTTCAAATTCCGGCATGAGCGTCAGATAAGGATGCTCCCAGTCGCCGCGTACGCCTAAACGTTTGAATTCTTCCATTTGGATCTTGACAAAGGAACGGGCGTACTCTGCGCAATGCTTGCGGAATTCGACCTTATCCACATTGTGGTGATCCAAGCCCAGCTTTTTGATCGCTTTGAGCTCGATCGGCAGCCCGTGCGTATCCCAGCCGGGAACATAGGGCGCATCATAACCGATCTGGCTTTTCTGCTTAACGATGATATCTTTCAAGACCTTATTCAGCGCATGACCTAAGTGGATGTCGCCGTTCGCATAAGGAGGGCCGTCATGCAATATGAATTTGGGCTTGCCTTCATTGGCTTTGGCCACCATTTCATAGATATCGAGATCCTCCCAGTATTTCAAAATCTGCGGCTCTTTTTTGGGCAAATTGCCGCGCATGGCAAACTCTGTCTGGGGCAGATTCAAAGTTTTGCCATAGTCTTTTTTTTCTTGTTCCATTTCTTTCACCTCATTACATATTCTGACACCTGACGGTGCTTTTGACATTGGCTGACAGACATACAAAAAAGCCCTCATCCCTCAAGGGACGAGAGCTAAGCCCGCGGTACCACCCTCATATCGACGCACTGCGCCGACACTCGATGCCCATAACGAAGGCCTACGGACAGAGTTACTTCGTTTCACCCTGTCTACTCCAAACGGATCTTCACAGACATTTCCGGTTTTTGGCTCCCACCCTCCCAAAATCGCTTTGACCTTATCCTGCTGCTACTGCGTTTTTCATCGTATTTGTCTATCCATTTGATAATAAAGCAGAAAACAAGTGTTGTCAACTTTTTTCCGCAATTTTTGTGCGCAATATCTAAAAAAGCTGCCCCATATCGCTGGGCACAGCAAAAAAGCCGATACCTTTTGCAGCGGTACCGGCCCTCGATGCGCTTAATAACGATATTCGGTGTCCTTGACATTTTTGTCGTAGATCTTGGCGTCCATGATCTCCTGCAATTTCATATTGATCTTGGTCTCTTCATTGTCTGCTTCTGTTCCCAGATCGCTGTCCAGCTTGATCTCAGGGATCGCAATGCTGCTCAAAAGCGCACTGGAAGATTCAAAAACAAAATCATCGTGGCTCAAAATGTCCAGCTGCCCCTCTAAATAATGGCGCAGATTGTCTTTGATCTCCTGGAATTTTCCTGTCAACAGGTCATAACTCTTCTGCATGGTATCCAGCTTGGTCTCAGAAGAACCAACGATAGCTTTGGCTTGTTCCTTGGCATCACTGATGATCTTCTGCGCAGCCAATTCAGCCTCAGCCTTGACATTGTCGGCAAACTGCTGGGCGGTGATCAGGGCATTGTTCAAGGCGCTCTCCCGCTCTTTGTAGCTGGTCATATTCTCACTGTAGGTACTCAGCTGATTGCGGAGCAGATCCAGTTCTCTCTGCATTTTCTCAAAATCGACAATGATCTCGTCCAAAAACTCGTCTACTTCTTCTGTATCATATCCTCTGACAGTCTTTTTAAATTCCTTGTTGTGAATATCCATCGGTTTCAGCATCATCCATATCCCCTTTTTGCAGACTCTGCTACAATGAGCAGTCGATTAAATATATTTGAGCAGTTCTACCCGCAGTTTCCCTTTTTTTGTTTCACCAGCCACTTCAGCGATCTTGAGTTTGCCCTTGCCGCGAAATGAGATCACATCCCCAGCCTGACACATTTCGTCGGCATCGGCTACCTCTTGATGATTGAGTTTGACCTTGCCCTGCTTGATCAGCTCGATCGTCTTCGCTCGGCTCAAGCCAAAGCCATGGGCCGCAATAGTATCGATGCGCATAGACGCCACCAAGGCCGTGATCGGCTTGACCGCTGGTTCCGGCGGCAGCCAGTCCGTCAACGCTACCAACTGTGCCTCCAAACGCACGCCCTTCACGCGAGGACAATTGAGGATCAGATAATCTGCGATCTCAGCAGACGTATACACATAGCAGCCATCCTCCACGACATAAAGATCGCCGAACTTTTCTCTTTTGATCCCCAAGGACAAAATAGCACCCAGAAAATCGCGGTGATCTGCCTTGACGAACGCCATATTGCCCTTGAGGCGCACCAGCACGATACCCGCTAAAGCACAATCCGGCTCTATGTATGGCGGCAAAATGACCAGTCGTTTGCGCTCAGCCTCTGCATGACCGCCGCAGTATAGATATGCCTGACCCTGCCGCTTGAGCAGAGGTTCAGCCAATAGCTGCAGATGCGGCTCCAAAAAATCGGTCACTTCCTCTTGGAACCGTTTATCCACCCGTTCCATCAATTCCTCCAATCGCTTGAGGAATTGCTTTTCATCATCTGTAAATTGTTTGGCCATCAGCATCACCTAAAACGGCAGGACGCGGATGATCGATCTAAGCACCGGCCAGACCAAAAATTGCAAGACCAACAACGCCACAAGCGGCGAAAAATCCAGCGGCGCTTTTAAAGAATTAGGCAGTACCCGCGACGCTAACTGCATGATCGGCTCAGTCATCTCGTAAATAAAGCGAAAAATGGGCGCATAAGGGTCATGCGGAAGATACGACAAAAATACCCTGATGATGATCAGCCAGACCATGACCTCTATCCCATAATAACAAATATAGTACAACAAAGTGGATATCACTGTTTTTTGCTCTCTCCTAACTGCTGTGATTTAGAGTAAGCAGCTTCTACAGCTTCCATCAAAGCACCGCGCACACCATGCTGTTCCATGACATGCACCGCACGGATCGTCGTTCCGCCGGGAGACGTGACTTGATCCTTCAGCGCACCAGGATGGGCGCCGCTTTCCAGCACCATCTTGGCCGCGCCGAGCATCGTCTGCGCCGCCAGCTGATAGGCCATCGCTCTCGGTAAACCCACCATGACGCCGCCGTCAGCCACCGCTTCGATGATCTGATAGAAATACGCTGGCCCGCAGCCGCTGACTGCGCTCACAGCATCCATCAGCTGCTCATCTATCACTAGTGTTTCCCCGACGCTGTCGAAAATACGCTTGACGGTCTCCAGCACATCTGGCGGTACTTGTTCTTCCGCACAGATGGCGGTCATTCCGCAGCCGATCTGCGCCGGTGTATTGGGCATGACCCGCACCACCGCTACATCGCCTAACGCATCCTTGACGCCTGCAAGTGTCAGCCCGGCCATGATCGAGACGACCACTTGGCCTTTCGCCAAAAAAGGCGCGATCTCAGCGGCCACGGTTGGGAACTGTTGCGGTTTGACGGCTAAGATGATCAGCTCAGCTTTTGCTGCTAACTCTTTATTATCTTTCGCCGCTTCTACGCCCAAACCCTTGTGCAGCGACTGCAATTTTTCCTGGCTGCGGTTGCTCATAATGATCTCATTTGGTGCATATAGTCCCTTGCGCACCATGCCTCCGGCAATAGCCGCTGCCATATTGCCGGCACCGATAAAGCCTACCCGATATGGCTTAGTCATACTCAAAAGTCCCCTTTGCGATTATATTTCGTCACCCAGGAAAATACTTCTGTCTGTTCGTCGCTGAGCTG
>CABVBB010000110.1 GCA_902496505.1 uncultured Peptococcaceae bacterium | reverse complement strand
ATATGCTGAGCTATGTGGACATTTATCTTGGCAGTGGAGAAATGCGGGCTGTAAAATATCCAGAGCTGACCGTCCAGCAGATCATCGAAACTTTGGCCTGGTGGGGGATGCATGTCCAGAACGACGCTTTTGAAACGCATAAAGATATTCCTATTGCTGTGGCAAAAGAGATTTGCATGGATAATATTTTGCATGCCTACAAGAAATAGGTCATTTGTACGGGGTGAGAGTCCCCGTATAAAAATGCCCATAAATTGAATGAACTGTTCAATCAAGAAGGGGGGATACTATGAATAAAAGGACAAAAACTGCTGCCGTCTTGACAAGTCTGATGTGTCTTATGGTCTTATTAAGCGGCTGCGCGGGTTCACAAGACGCTGTTCAGACAAAAGAATTTTCACTGACTGATGTGAAAGCCATCATGGTAGATTATGATGGGGAAAGCGTGACTATCCAAGAGCGTGATTCTGACAAAATCGTTGTTGTGGAGTACATGGATAAAACCAAGAAAGCATACTTCGCTCAAATGGATCTGGCGGGAAGCGTACTGACGATATCTGAGGGGGCGCGTCCCATCGGAAACGGCGTACATTCTTATCTGGAAATTTATTTGCCGGAGATGTATCACGAGAGTCTTTCGCTGCATACAACAGACGGAAAAATGGTATCCGCTGCAGCACTGACCTTGGACCGTTTCCGCGCTGATACGACGAATGGCGAACTTTGGGTCTCCGATCTCAGTGCGGATCAAATCGCCTTAAAAAGTATGAGCGGGAAGCTGACAGCCAAAAACCTTTCTGCACGAGTCTGCATGGTTGAGACCACTAATGCAGATACATTTTTGGAAGCTGTAACTGGCTTGATCGAATACAAGTCAAAAGGTGGAGATTTGACAGTGACCAGAGGCGTTGGTCAGGGAAACTTTCAAGTGACCGGAGATGGCAGATTGCAGATAACCTTTGCCGAAGTCACCGGCGACATATCAGCACAGACGAAAAACGGCAAGATAACGTTGGCACTGCCAGACAGTTTGAGTTTTGCCTTGACTGCTGCGACGCATAACGGCAGTATTCAAACCTCTTTTTCGGAAGGGCTTTCCCTGACTGACAAAACAGCAAGTGGGACGATTGGCCGCAATGCCGATGTGCACATCGGATTGGAATCGAAAAATGGGGATATAAACATAACAAGATGATCCAGGGGAGGTTGGGCTGATGGATAAGCGAACACGCAAAGAAAGGGAGACTTTCACAACATGCGAATGCCTGGATTTTGTTGAGGCGGTCAATAGGAATAAGGTCTATCCTTTGATGTATTGCCGCATAGAAACTATGGGCAATCTTGATAGGACTCGTCTAAAAAATGCAATAGCGCTGTCCTGCCAAGTGGTGCCGGAGGTTTTAGATGGATATGATTTTAGACGCGGCTGTTTTGTTGATCGGCACTTCACCGTTGACGATACGATCATCATTGATCGGCCCGATTTGCTGGAAAAGCCGCAATGGGATCTAAGCCAACGGCCCCAGCTTCAAATCGTGATCTGTGAAGCGGGAAAAAAAGATACCATGATCATTGGCCTGAGCCATATCCTATCTGATGGAGAGGGATTTTTACAATATCTCTATCTCTTAGCCGCCCTCTATAATGGCGAGACGCTGCCAACGCATTTAAAGAACAAAAGAGAGCTTGCCCCGATCCTTAAAAATATTCGTGTCCTGCCGCCCACTGAGCAGACCAAAAGAGGCCGTCATGCCGTGGTTTTGCCGCTGCGGCCTGTCTCAGACGGTACGCAGTATTTTTGCTTGAGCTGCAGGATAACACCCGATGAATTGGCAGCTATTCACGCGAAAGCGAAAAAATGCAGCGTAAGCCTGAATGATGTTTTTATGACCGCCTATGCTCGCGTGATTGCCGACCTTAAACATATCAATAAAGTGGTCATTCCCTGTTCAGCCGATCTGCGGAGGTTTCGATCTGCGCCTGATCATTTGACCATTGCCAATATGACGGGGAGCTACAAGCGGTCGACCATTGAGATCGACCGTCAGCACACATTTACCGAAACGCTGATGCAAGTCCATATTGAAATGGCTCTGCAAAAGTCAAGATACCGCTGCTTTGCAGGGATCAGGCAGTTTGACAGAGCCTTTCATAAGATCTTGCGTCCACTGCTGACGGGCGCAGTCAAGGCCGCTTATCGGCCGCTTCCGGTGTCGTATACCAATATCGGGAGCATAGACCATAACAAACTTCATTTTGTGGATAGCGACATCGTAAGCTGCTATTTAACAGGGACTTATCGTCTGCCGCCAGACTTTCAACTGACCATCAGCACATTCCGAAACGTCTGCACACTTAACTGTACCTTAGTCGGGGCTAGAGGGGACGATATCATCGGACAGCGCATTTTAGAACGTGTAAGATCAGAACTATTGCAATGGACAGCTGAGTAACTGGATCACTATCAAAACTAGCGATGTCAAGGAAAAGGGCGGCCTTGATCAGACTATCAAGACCGCCCTTTTCTAGGAAAAAATCAAGACAGAGGGGACGCGATAAAAGCGCCCCATTTCAGCGCGCTGACAAAGGCGGCGCAGGGAGGCCGCCGCGTATCAAAAGCTAAGATCAGAACGAGCATACAACGATCTGCCGTTTTTTCTGGCGGTACAGCTGGCTTTTGGGCTTAAGGACGCTTCAAAAAATCAGCTAAGGTGTACTGATCTACATACTCGTTAATCACATCGTCCAGTCCCTGCCAAAACCACAGTGTATCGCACTGCTGGCATCGGCAGCAGGGATTGTCGTCTTCTTCCAGACAGGCGATGGGCGCCAGACTGCCTTCTATAGTGCGCAGGATATCGCCCACCGTGTATTCAGCCGGTGCTTTGGTCAAGCGGTAGCCGCCCTGTACGCCGCGCATACTTTGCAGATAGCCGGCTTTGGTCAGCTTGGAGACGATCTGCTCTTGATATTTGACGCTGATGTCCTGCCTGGTCGAGATCTCTTTCAATGAGACCACCGCCCCATCGCCCTGGCGGGCAATATCCAGAAGCATCCGCAGTGCATAACGGCCTTTGGTCGAAATTTTCATCATGCAGCCCTCCTTACTCTTAATCCTATTGTAGCAGTAGGAGTTGAACGGCGCAAGCTTTTTAGCGCTGTCTGTCTCTGCGGGCATAATCCAGCCGCTGCTGTCGTACACTAGCTGTGAGGTGATGAAAATGTGGTCAAAGATCAAGCCCTATGTGCTGGGCATCGCGCTGCCGCTCATCGTAGGCGCGGTGGCCGGCTGGCTGACCAAAGATAGTTTTGCCGAATATATGATGCTCAAGCAGCCGCCTTTATCGCCGCCGGAATGGGTGTTTCCGGTGGTGTGGACGATCCTTTATATCCTCATGGGCGTCGGCAGCACACGCGTCTATTTGTCCCATTCGCCGGAGCGCCGCGCGGCACTCAAGCTCTACGGCTGGCAGCTGGCGGTGAATTTCATCTGGCCGCTGCTTTTTTTCCGCTGGCAGCTGAGGATGCTGGCGTTAGTTTGTTTAGTGCTGCTGATCGTCCTTATCGTGCTCATGATCAAGCGCTTTGCCGCAGTAGACAAATGGGCAGCGTATTTACAGATCCCCTATCTGCTCTGGAGTTTATTTGCCCTCTATCTCAACGCCAGTGTGTGGTGGCTGAACCGTTAAGGCTCGGTGCGAAAACCGCATATGCAGCAAAAAAGACTTTGTCGAAAGTTTTTCTTTCGACAAAGTCTTTTTATGTAAAGCAGCTAATTATATGTATAGGCAAAAATAATTGATATAATTTAAACAGAACAAAGCGCTGAGCGCAGATCAAACCGGTTGATCATATAGATGGACTTTGGAAACTCATGAGAAGGAGTGCAGATCAATGAAAAGAGAAGCATTAACGAAAAAATTAATGGTTATCGGCATCGACGGCATGGACCCCAGACTCACCCGCAAATATGTGGATGAAGGCAAAATGCCGAATGTCAAAAAATTACTCGAGCGCGGCGCTGCCCGCGAGGATCTGGTGCTTTTAGGCGGGGTGCCTACCGTTACGCCGCCAATGTGGACGACCCTGGCGACCGGTGCTTATCCGGTGACTCACGGCATCACCTGCTATTACCGTCAGCCGCCTTTTGAAGATGGCTTGGATATGATGGGTTACAATCTGGATTCTTCCAGATGCAAGGCCGAGCAGATCTGGAACGTTACCGCAGAGGCTGGCTTAAAAACGTTAGTTTGGCATTGGCCGGGCGGGTCTTGGCCACCATCTTCCGACAGCCCCAATCTGCACGTGATCGATGGTACGCAGCCAGCTGTCGTCAATATGGGTGTGGCTCAGGTCGAAAGCGAATTCTTGCTGGTTGCCAGCCCCAAGACAGAGACGCCGATTTTTAAGCAGAAAGCAGCCAGTGATGCCAATGTGCCCTGCGTTATCACCGATCTGGAAGTGGTCAAATCAGATAATGAGACCGATCTGGCAGCCGCAACTCTGGGCAACAAACCTTTCCGCAATATTATTTTAGAGGACAAGGATGGCAGCTGGGGACTCTCTGATGCGCCGTTCGATGTCGTCTTCTCTCCGATCAAGGAAGCTCATGGCTGGGTAGATGCTGCGCCGAATGCTTTGGAATTCACCATGCTGCTTTCCGGCGGTTTCATCAATCGTCCCTGCTTGATCCTGACCAATGAAAAAGGGGAGTATGATCATATTGCTATCTACAAGAACAAAAAAGATAGTGAGCCTTTAGCAGTTCTGATGAAAGATGAATTTGCAGTCGATATCATCGATGAAGCTGTGAAACAGGATGAGCGCTACACCGTCAACCGCAATATGCGTATTTTGGATCTGCAGCCAGATGGCAGCTATCTGAAAATGTGGGTATCCGGCGCTATGGATATCAATAATGACTTGGTATGGCATCCTAAACGCCTCTACAAAGAAGTCGTGGAAAATATCGGCGCCTATCCGCCAGCAGACTCCATGCTGGGCGCAGGTGACAAACAGCTGATCATGGACTGCATGATCCATCAGTGGGATGTCATTCTGGATTGGGATGCTCGGGCGATCAATCATTTGATCGAGGAAGAGGACTATGATATGGTCTTCTCTCAGGTCCACAATGTCGATGGTCAAGGCCACATGATCGTGAAGTATTTGAAAAATCGCGAGAAGTCTAAGCTGGATGAAAAAGATTACCAGAAAATGTTCGAACGCACCTATGTACAGACCGATGAATATATCGGCAAATACCTGCATCTCTTGGATAAAGGCTGGACCCTCATTTTGGTCTCCGACCATGCCCAAGTGTGCTCAGACAACAAACCGCCTCTGATGGGCGACGGCGGCTGCAATGTCGGCGTCATGAGCGAGCTGGGCTTCACCGTGCTCAAGAAAAATGCTGAAGGCAAACCCATTCGTGAGATCGATTGGAGTCAGACCAAAGCAGTGGCGACCCGTATGAACCACATCTATCTCAACCTGACCAGCCGTTGGGAAAATGGTATTGTCGATCCCAAAGATCAGTATGAGTTGGAAGAAGAGATCATGACAGCGCTCTATGGCTATCGGGACAAGACCACGAATAAACGCGTCATTGCTCTGGCTTTGCGCAATAAAGATGCCGTCCTCTTGGGACAAGGCGGTCCAGAAGCCGGCGATATCATCTATTTCTTGGCCGAAGGCTATAACTACGACCATGCGGACAGCTTATCCACCACCTATGGTTATGCGGATACTTCTGTATCGCCGATCTTCGTAGCAGCTGGCCCTGGCATCAAGGAAGGCTACACAACGGATCGTATCATCCGTCAGGTAGACGTCGCGCCGACCGTTGCCGTCTTGGCAGGCGTGCGGATGCCCAAAAACTGCGAAGGTGCGCCAGTCTATCAGATCTTGGCTGACGAATAAGATAAGGACAGATGCAAGGGAGGCTTTGCTTCCCTTGCAGTTTGTTGAAATGATAAGGAGCAGGGCGTTGACTGCTGATATTATAGAATCTTCGATAAAATCAAGCGGATAAAAGCGCCTGACTCATGGTTGCAGGTATGAAAAATGAGGTGATAATAATGGCTGTCGAAGCATCACGCAAAAAAATAGATTTGAAATGGTTGCATACGATCATCGTATTTCTATTGATGTTTGGTTTCGGGCAGTTGCCGCCCATAGCGCCTATTACTGAGTTAGGTATGCGGGTATTGGGCGTTTTTCTAGGGATGCTTTATGGATGGAGCGCCTGCAGTATTTTGTGGCCGAGTCTGTTGGGGATGATCAGTCTGGGGATGACGGGAGCGCTTCCCAGTATCAGTAAGACGATCAGCACAGGCTTTGGTGCAGATATTTTCATTTTTATGATGTTTTTCTTCATCTTGATCGAGGCGTTGAATGAATGCGGTCTGATCAGTTTTATTACCAACTGGCTGTTGACACGGCGGATGATCAGCGGACGTCCTTGGTTGTTTGCAACGATCTTATTCTTTATCGGTTACATCTTATGTGCCTGCGGGCAGTTTTACGCCGCAATTTTTGTTGTCTGGGGCATGTGGTATGACATTTTTAAGCGGATCGGCGCCAAGCCTTATGAAAAGCTGCCCATGCTAATGCTGACTGGTACAGTGTTGGCCGTCAACTTAGGCGGTATGATCTTTCCGTTCTTGAATGCACCGCTGGTCATGTTAGGCGCATATAGTGCGATGACCAATGAAGTGATCAACTTTGCGAAGTATTTCATCTTCATGGTGCCCTTTACAGTTGTCCTCTATTTCGAATTTTTCCTTTTGTGCAAGTATGTTTTCAAGGTGGATCTGTCACCTTTGAATAAAATTGATCCTCAGTCTATCATTGTAGGCGGCGAATTGCAGATCAATCGTCGGCAGAAAGTCATGGCGATCTATTTTATCCTGGTCTTGATCGTATTATTCATTCCGGGCTGCTGTCCAAAGTCTTAGGCTATCGT
>CABVBB010000109.1 GCA_902496505.1 uncultured Peptococcaceae bacterium | reverse complement strand
AGCCTTCTGGATCGCCAAGTATCCAGTTGAGCTGGCCAGTAGAGACATCCACATTGATGACGATGTCCTGATGTCTGCCGGAAAGACACATACTGTTGGTGCGGGGATCATACCAAACGGCGTTGTTATGGAACCAGTCGTGTTCATCCTGACTGCCGGAACCGCCGATGGGGTATTGCGGCAAGAGGTCTTTGTAGTCGAAGGTGCGCAGGATCTGGCCATTATCCTTATCCACCAGGATGCATTTGTCCTCGACCGTATCGCCGAAGAGATCCTGCGTCAGCACCAAGAGGTTGCCGTCCGGCAGGGGGAAATGGTCGTGGTGATAGCCGCCGGGGAATTTGTATTCTTTGATGATCTTGCCGCTCATGGTCATTTCGTAAAGACCGGTCACGTAGTTGGGCAGCTTGACCAGCCGTTCAGTGCCGATGAGCAGATGACCGTTGGGCAGCCTTTTCAGATCGTAGGACAAATTGGCCAGACAGTACCAGCGTACTTGCCCTTCGTGATCGTAGCCTACCGGCACCGCCTGCATCGCGGCTGTCAAAAACATCAGCTGATCGCCCATATAATCTGGCGTGGTGGTGCAGCTGAGGGCTGGCGGTACAGCAGCATCCAAAGGCTCGGTCTGGATGTGTACCATGCTTCTGCGCCCGCTGGAAAGCCGTATGAGCACCGTATTGTCATAATCCGCATACAGGCCGTAGATCGGCAGCACATGGGTGCAGGCAGCAGGAAAGCGATGAGTGATATTGCCCTCTGGCGTCCGGCCTAAGACCGTGATCTCCACTTCCAGGGGCACGTCTGTCTGGAATAAGATCAGCGCGGTCAGCGGGGCGATCAGATAAGGATTGAGCTTGACCAGCGGAGCCTCCAGCGTATAGCGGCCATTCTGTAATTGTGCCAAAAGTTCCTGCTCAGCTTTTTGCTGGCGGCTGACCAGACTTTCAACGTAAGTATAAGGAGTCGTGTTCATTCAATTCACCTCAATTATAAATTTTGGATGCTAGATCAAGCCGATGATGTGCCAATAGGGGATCAGGATCGCCACCATAAAAACAGCGTTCAGGATCGTTTTGACCGTAAAGAGCTTGATGAAATCTTTGAGATAGATCAGACCGAAGGAGAAATAGATCAGATAGGAAGCGTATTCGTACGGCATGAAGATCTGGTCTGTGCCTTGGAAGATCGTGTAGAGGAAGACCGCAGGATCGATGCCCAAAGCCAAAGCCACACTGGCTAAAGGCGCGGCCACCAAAGACCAGATCGCGAGCGGCGTCATCAAGAGATTGAGTGCGACGCACAAAAACCAGACGGACATCAGGATGCCGGTGGTGCCCATATTGGACAGAAGCGGCAGCATCAGATCAGAAACGATATCGCCGATGCCGATGGCGCTGGCCGCACTGCCGATGCCGATACAGCCGGCGACAAAGATGACGAAGGGGAAGTTGAGATTTCTGAGGTCCTCATCATTGGCTAAGGACAGCCCCGGCAGATACATCAGGAGCGCGACCAGGACAAAGCACCAGCCCGCAGCGATCTTGTGCACATTGGTGGTCAAGAGCAGGCCTAAGAGCACGAAGCTGACCACGCAGGCCTTCTTTTCATCAAAGCTCATCGGCCCGAGATCCGCATACGCCTGGACAAAATAATCCTTGCCGTTGATGGGGGTCTTGGGCTTGAACATGATGGAGACCACGAAAACTAAAAACAAACTCCAGACCAGCACCGGCGCATTGTGGTAAAAATACGTCAGCCAGCTGTCCGTAGCGCCGGTCACCGAAAGAGCGGCGCCTTCCAAAATAGCATAGCTGGGGTTATAGATGAAAAGGATCGGCTGGATGGCGGCGATGGCACCCGTCAGCATGATGCCGGCAGCTTCCGGAGATTTGCCGATGTTTAAGGCGTTGCAGATGCCGTAAGTCAGCGCAGCCATGGGGATGAAGGCTTGATTGGGGATAGCCAGACTGAGGATGAGACCCGTCAGCCACAGACCGAACAAGATGCCGCGGTAGCTGGCGCCGCTTTTGATGATGCACCAGTAAGCGACACGCTTGAGGATGCCCACGCGGGTAAAGGTGCCCGCAATGAGCAGCCCGCCCATGATCATCCAAGGGACATTGCCCGTCCAGGCGCTGAAGGCGATATTTCCCGGTACGATGCCCAGCAGCAGATAGCTCAATGGCAGCAAGAGGCCGGGGATCGCGTTATTTAACAGCTCAAAAGCAAACATCAAAATAGCGCAGAGGGTGACCGCTAAAAACAGGCGGATCGGCTGGGTGAAGACCTCGCCGGTAGGGATACATAAAATGGCCAGCGGAAAGACGATGACGCACAGCCACATGATCAATTTCTTTTTATCCAGAGTGGTTTGCATGGTGATGCCTCCTTATAGGATCATAATGATAAATAAGTTTGGACCGCGCGGTGTGAGGGCAAGACTCTCGATGAATCAGCTCTTGCTTGCACTATAGCATACCCCCGCCTTTTCGACAATTTTCCTTTCCTTATGTACCCTCATAAGTTTATTGAATAACTATAAAAAATAGAAAGCCTATTAGCTGGTCAGCAAGGGGTCAGCTATGCTAAAATGAAAGCTAAATCACGTGCTAAGGAGCAGATGACCATGCGTATCGAGCAGTTAGAATATATTCTGGAGGTGGCGCACTGCCAGTCCATGTCCAAAGCGGCCAAAAAGCTTTATATCAGCCAGCCGGCGCTGACCAATTCCATCAATTGCTTTGAAGAGGAGATCGGCTTCAAGATGTTCCACCGCTCCTCCAACGGCACTATCCCCACAGCCTTGGGCGAACACGTCATTGAAATCATTCAGGATATCATGGAGGGCTTCAACGAGATCGAGTACTTGGCCGAAAAACAAAAAGAGCTGAAAAACGACATGCATATTGCCGCCATACCAGCCGTGTGCAATGGCGCTATCGCCGATATCATCTGCTGCTTCAAAGCCACTTACCCCAACACCACCATCTATGTCCATGAAGTGCGGCCAGAAAACATCATCCACGCGCTGCGGCAGAATAATTATGCCCTGGGCATCTTCAGCAGCATTGACGGCTTTGAGCAGCCAGCTTTGGACGAACTGAAAAAATACCACTACAGCGTAGAAGAGATCTATAAGGATGAAATGGCCATTTTCGCCAGCACCAAAAGCCCCCTGTCCGCCCAGGAGTCGGTGACGATGGCCGAAGTCACCGCCCAGTACCAAACGGTCAACCAGATCATCGACCTGCTCTCGCTCAATCACTACCGCACCCATCCCAAGCTCAATGAACTGATGCAAAACAGCGCCTACAATTTTTCCGATCGGGAAAACGTCAAAAAATTTGTCGCCAAGGATCTGGCTATCGCCGTCCTGCCGCTGTCTTTCCGGGAACAGGATCTCTATGTACAAGCTGGACTCATTGCACCGCTTCCCGTCAGCGATCTCAAGCTCAGCATCACCGGATATTTAGCCTATGCTGCGACCAATATGACCCCCCAGATGCAGAACTTGATCAGCTGCATCTGCGGCCATTACGCCGAAAAATAAACCCCATACAAAAAAGCCAAAGAGCAGCTCAGTGGTCGGTTGAGCTGCTCTTTGGCAAGGGTGGGTTTTTATGAAAAAGGGATGAACATACAAAAGTGGTCGTATCTTTAGGTAAACGTTCAAACGGTGATTTTCTTAGAAGCGGAAGTCGCGCTGTCCTTCGGCGATCTCTTGGACGTGACGCTGGCAGATCTCGCGGGTGCTGGGGTTTTTGACGTGTTCCATTTCGCGTTTGATGACTTCTTCGCCCAATGCTTTCGTCTCAGGAGAAGCGTAGTCTTCCAAGAATTCCTTGAGCGTCATGATAGCGTTCGGCTGACAGCAGTTGGAGATCTGGCCGTTTTTCGCCAAGCTCATGAAGCGGTCGCCGGTGCGGCCTTCGCGGTAGCAGGCGGTGCAGAAGCTGGGCAGATGGCCTCTTTCTAAGAGCCAGTGCACGACCTCATCCAAGGTACGTTGGTCGCTGACGTCGAATTGGGCGGAATTATCGTCCTCTTTTTCTTTTTCGTAATAGCCGCCGACGCTGGTGGAAGAAGCGCCGCTGATCTGGGAGATGCCCAGTTCCAAAGCGCGGGCGCGGACAGCTTGAGATTCACGGGTGGAGATGATCATGCCGGTGTACGGTACGGCGATACGCAGGACAGCGATGATTTTGGCAAAGGTGTCGTCGTCGATGCCGTTGTCGAAATCATCCGGATCGATGTCGTCAGCGTGTTTGATGCGGGGGACGCTGATGGTGTGCGGGCCGACGCCGTGAACGGCTTCCAAATGCTCAGCGTGCATCAAAATACCCACGAAATCATAGCGGTAGAGGTTGAGACCGTAGAGAACGCCCAGGCCCACATCGTCGATGCCGCCTTCCATAGCACGGTCCATAGCCTCCGTATGGTAAGCGTAGTTGCTCTTGGGGCCGGTAGGATGCAGCTCTTCGTAAGCCTTTTTGTTGTAGGTCTCTTGGAAGAGGATGTAGGTGCCGATGCCTGCTTCTTTGAGCAGACGATAATTTTCCACCGTGGTGGCAGCGATATTGATATTCACGCGGCGGATAGCGCCGTTTTTGTGCTTGATGGAGTAAATGGTCTTGATGCTCTCCAAATAATATTCCATGCTGTTGTCAGGATGCTCGCCGGCTTCTAAAGCCAAACGCTTGTGGCCCATGTCCTGCAGAGCGATGACTTCATTGCGGATATCTTCCTGAGACAGTTTTTTACGGGAAATGTGTTTGTTCTTAGCATGATACGGGCAGTAAACGCAGCCGTTGACACAGTAGTTGGACAGATACAGCGGGGCGAACATGACGATGCGGTTGCCGTAGATCTTCTGCTTGATCTCTTTGGCCAAGGTGTACATCTGCTCATTGAGATCCTCTTGGTCGCAGTCCAAAAGAACAGCAGCCTCTCTGTGCGTGAGGCCTTTGCAGTCGCGGGCGCGGTCGATGAGGCTCTGGATCAGTTCACGGTTGCTCTTGTTGGCTTCAGCATAAGCCAGGGTGTCTTGAATTTCTTGGTCGTCGATAAATTCCGTGGCTTTCAGGGATTTAGGATCGTACATACAAAATCTCTCCTTTGTTTTTCAGCACATTATTTATCGCTCGTTTTGTTCATGGTTTTGGAGTAAATAGTTTTCACGCTGATGCCTTTGATCATGCCCAGTTTGCCGGATAAGGAGCTGATAACGTCGTTGGTGGCGTCGATGGCCACGCTGATGATATTGACACTCTGTGCGCGGTAGGGGATGCCCATGCGCCCCACGATATACTGGTTGTACTCATGCAGGATGTCATTGATGCGGTTTGAGGCCTCGATGTCTTCAACGATGATGCCGATCAGTGCGATACGTGTTTCCATAGCTCTGGCTCCTTTGTAAACGGGGATAAATCAAAAAATCTCTGCGCGAAAGAGGCGCAGAGATAGCGATAACGTTTATCTTTGACACCGTCTTCTCACTTGGGACGAACCCTCATGGACTCAGAACGATTTTTTGGGGTAAAGCACCTTTTACCGCAGGACGCATCCTTTGGTATCAGATTAGTTTCAGTATAGAACATCCGACGAAAGATTGTCAATGGATTTTGGCTAATTCTTTTTTTCACGTTTGGCGAAAGAGTCGGTATGATAAAGACTTATCGATGTCTCTCGCGTCAAGTTGCCATTTGGTGCAAATAGGCGTATGATAGGCAAAAAGGAGTGATCAGCATGATCGAAGATATCTTGGCGTACAACAAACGATTTGTGGAAGAAAAAAACTATGAGCAGTATGTGACCAGCAAATACCCGGATAAACATTTGGCCATACTCTCCTGTATGGATACCCGCCTGACGGAGCTTCTGCCTGATGCGCTGGGCATCAAGAACGGCGATGTCAAGATGATCAAAAATGCCGGTGCGGTGGTCAGCCATCCTTTCGGCAGTATCATGCGCAGTCTGCTCATCGCTATCTATGAGCTGCATGTGGAGGAGATCATGGTCATCGGCCATTATGACTGCGGCGTCCAGCACATGGACGGCGAAAAAATGCTGGAGCATATGCGAGAGCGCGGCATTTCGCAGGATCACATCGACATCATCAACCAATGCGGCGTAGACTTGGAAAAATGGCTGACCGGCTTTGACGATGTGGAGCAGTCTGTGATCGAGACGGTGCACGCTATCCTCACGCACCCACTGGTGCCCAAAGGCGTTCGGGTGCAGGGATTTCTGATGGACCCGGTGACCGGGCGCTTGGATCAGATCAAATAAAAAGTGCGGCCAAAATATTGGTCGAAAATGCCAATTCAGTCGAGATAAAATCCGCCATTCCCTGGCGCAAATAGCAGCAGTGTCTTGCTAATTTGCTGACATTAGGCTAAAATAGTCCTATAAAGATGTTGGCGCATCTTTATACTTTGAGTGTTTTAAGCAAAAAAAATATGTGAGGCCGCTCTCCTGCTGCAACAGGAGAGACGGTAGCGCGGGGTGCTTACACCACCCTTTGCCAGTCTGTTTCCAGGCCGCCCACAAGGTTTATTATAGGCGATAGGCGTCTTTTTGACAAGCACCGTCTTCGCTGGCCTTGCTCATCCACTGGAATATAAAAGCAGATGGTTTCCAAACAAACCGTACCGGCAAAGGGCACTCTATTTTGAGCCGCCGTTTGTCGGTATATTTTATTTGCGAAACACTCAAAGGGTCCAGGAAGCCGGAGCCCCTCAGGGCTCTGGGCACCTAGATCTTTTGAGTGACAAAACCACTGCCTGATATATAGATAAGCGTCAAAAAAACCTACAGCGATGGCTGTAGGTTTCAGGCTGTCGACAAAAGCGCATGTCGTCGTTGCAAAACCGCGCCAGAATCCTCACGACCGTTTAGGTCGCTCCGGTTCTGGCGCGGTTTTGCGCCTACACCCCACGCTTTTCTGTGGGGCGCTGCATCTTTTGTCGGCACCCTGACTGTGGTTCTTTT
>CABVBB010000108.1 GCA_902496505.1 uncultured Peptococcaceae bacterium | reverse complement strand
TGATCCAGTGCGGGGATCTTTGGTATGCGCTGATCGATCTGAGCGGCATTTGTGGGATGATGCTCAGCGGCAGCCGCTTGACAGGGCTGGGAAGAGTGTATATGATGGAGATAATAAGTAGAAAAATTTTTGATGAAGGAGGGAGCAATATGGTACGGACTTGGCAAAAGGTCTTGATCGCGCTGTCTGGCGTGCTCTTTGTCCTCGGAGGAGTGGTCATCCTCTGCAATCCAGCAGAGACGCTGCGCACAGTGGCCTTTTTCGTCGGCTTTCTGACATTATTTTCCGGTGCAGCGACACTGGTCATCTATGGCGGGGCCATGCATTATTTCTGGGGCTCGGGCTGGGTGCTGCTGGAAGGCATCGTGACGATCCTGTTGTCGATCCTCTTGATCTGCAACAACTGGCTGGTGACCGCGTCGCTGCCGTTTGTTTTCGGGATGTGGATGCTGTTTTCTGGCGTGCAGAAGATCGTCACAGCAGTGGATCTCAAGTATTACAACTTCCGCTATTGGTGGCTGGTGCTCGTGCTGGGTATTGCCTGCACACTCCTGGGCATTGCCAGTTTTTTGGCGCCCGCTGTGGGTGTCATCAGTATCACTGTGCTCATTGGCACAGCTTTTATGGCGTATGGGCTGGCGCTGTTCATCATGCTCTACGGGATCAACAAGCTGGAAAAAATCACAGACAGTCTGTTTTTCTAAAAACGTTTTCTATGAAAAAGTATACAGCTGTTTATAAAACGAAAAACGTTGTAACCAGTCTTCATTAAATAAAAAGAAAAAAATTTTTGCGGCCACTTTTGATGCGAATAGCTCAAGGGATTTTCGAAAGTTATATGATGTGTCACAAGCCTTTAAACGAACCAGCGCCGGAAAAATTTTTTCTTTCGTTCAGCACCGTTTAGAGGTCCGGAGAAATCGGAATCTCCGGTGGCTTTTGGGTACTTTTGGCCAGTCAAAAGTACCTCGCCGTCAGGCGAGACCTGACGACACATTTCATCTCTGATGAAACTAAAAAGTGGCATCGTAACAAAAGAGTACTTTTTCGTTCTTGGTGAGGCTGCTCCGCTGGTGCTTATTTCACATGAAACAAATGTTCGTTTCACGTGAAACAGCGGGCAGTGAACAGAAGGCGGACGGCATAGCAAAAGCCCGCAGCAGTGACAAAGTGGCGTGTGCGTCATTTTTGCCGCTGCTGCGGGCTTTTTGGGGTGCAGCAATCGTTATTTTTCAGCTGAGGCAGGATCAGCTGCCCAGATCTCCTTGGCCATACGCAGAGCAGCCCAAGCCTTGGGCCAGCCAGCGTAAAAGGCAGCGTGGGTGAGGATCTCGGTGATCTCTGTTTGAGTGATGCCGTTTTGTTTGGCGGTGAGCAGATGGTACTGGAAGGACGGATCCACCAGTCCCTGCGCCATCAGCGCGACAACGGTGATCAGACTGCGGTCGCGGAGGGAGAGTTTGTCCTCGCGGCTCCAAACTTGACCAAAGAGGACGTCGTCATTGAGCTCGGCAAATTTTGGCGCAAATTCACCAAACGTTTCGTGTCCTGCTGTTTGTTTGACCATTTTGCGGCACCTCCTTTTCTAGCGCAAAGCCCAATAATCTTTTTCGTCGACCGCTTCCAGCCACTGGGTCTGGCTAGCTTCGCCGGGCACCTCTACCGCCAGATGGACGAACCAGCTGTCTCTGGCTGCGCCGTGCCAGTGCTTGACGCCGGCGGGGATGACGACCACATCGCCAGGATGTAGCTTCTGCGCAGGCTCTCAGCTTGATACCAGCCCTCGCCGGCTGTGCAGAGCAGGATCTGTCCGCCGCCCTTTAGGGCTTCATGGATGTGCCAATGGTTGCGGCAGCCTGGCTCGAAGGTAACATTGCCAATTGGGACGCCCTCAGTGGTGAGCATGTTCAAATAACTTTGGCCGCTGAAATGATCAGCGAAGGCCGTGTTTTTTTCGCCGATGGGGAAAACATTGAGATCGGGTCTCATAACGATCAGCTCCTTTTTGATTTGCCAAGACAGGGTTTTTATGCCCATAAATGGAGTAGGGCATTTTAGAGTCAGCTTTATGATATGACTTGGAGTTCACTCTAAGTCAAGAGGCTGGCTCGATTTTTTTTGCGTCCAAACGAAAAAAAGCCCGCCGCGTGGGCGAGCAAAAGGAGGGGCGAGAGTCAGCTTTCCGCCATTGGCTGGCGAAGACGATTGATGAGGAGCGCCCAGATCGTGAGGATGAGCGCGCCGGTGAGGACAGGCAGGAAGACGAAACTATAGCTGGCGTGCTCCAATACGCAGACCAAAGCGGTGGCGCCGCCTGGCGGATGAGCTGTACCGGTGAGGAGCATGAAGACGATGGCCAGCGTGACAGCCAGGGTCATGGCATACCACGTATCGCCCAAAAGCTGATAGCAGCTGACGCCGATCAGGGCGCTGAGGAAATGGCCGCCCAAGACATTGCGGGGACGGGCCATGGCGGCATCAGGAACGCCGTATAGTAAGACGGCGCTGGCGCCGAAGGATGCGATCAGAAGCGGCATGCCCTGCTGTACGGATAAATAGGTCACCGTACCGATGCCCAACAACGTGCCGACAGCCGTCAGAGAAAGCTCACGAAGAGCCTGCGGGGAAAATTTGTTCATGGAGATCACCTTCTCTTAAGATTATGGCCTTAGTATAGCAAAGCAGGCGGCAAATGTTGGTAACATGGGTGACGAACGACCAAGAGAGCGGATCGGAGCCAGAAAGTGCGGGAAGTGGTTCCCGTCTATGATCAGAAAATGACCTCCCAAAAAGGCAAAAGACCGAAAGAAACAGCGGACTGCTGTTTCCTTCGGTCTTTTGGCATGTCACGCTTCCGGCATGATGTGCGCCTTGAGCTGGGCAAGAAAGGCTTTCACTGCGGGAGAAAAAGTCTGATATTTTTTGGTGACCATATAGAGATCGACAGAGAGGTCGGGCGTGATAGGGCGGAAAGTGAGGTCGCGGCCTTGGGTGACGACCAATTTGTCCAGACAGAGGGCATAGCCCAGACCTTTTTCCACCATAAAAGTGGCATTGTAGATCAGATTGTAGGTGGCGACGATGTGCAGTGCCGCTTGATCCACGCCGAACCATTCCAACTCCTGGTGACCGGAAAAAGTCTGCTCAGATAAGATCAGCGGCAGTGTCTTCAGCTGCTCGATGCTGATGGTCTCTTGGGCAGCCAACGGACAGTTTTTGGGCAGCAAGAGGCCGAAGGTATCCTTTAGGTGGAGGTTCAGATAGTCATATTTTTCTTGACGAATAGGGCCTAACAATAAGCCAATGTCGACTAAGCCTTTGTCCAGCCGCTCGAGAACAGTGTCCGCGTCACCGCTGTGGGTGTGGAAGCGGACATGGGGATACTGCGCATGGAACTGGGCGAAAAGCTCCGCGATCATTTCCATAACGTATGTCTCACCGCAGCCGATACGGATGTCTCCGCTCAGGATATCCTCATCACTGCGCAGAGCTGTTTCGGTATTATCCATGAGCTCTAATATTTCTTGGGCTTTGCTGCGCAGGAAGTTTCCCTCCTCAGTCAGCGTCAGCCGCCGTTTGCCGCGGATAAAGAGCTGCTTGCCCAGCTGCTCTTCCAGATCCATCATTTGTCGGGAAAGTGTGGACTGGGTGATGTGCAGTAGCTCTGAGGCCCGGGTGATGTTCTGCTCGCGGGCAACAGCGAGGAAATAATATAAAAGCCGTGTTTCGATCATCGCGTTCACTCCTTATAAAAATTCAGCTAGCTCTAGTATAACGCTTCTTATCATGCTTGACAACGATGATAAATGATTCTTTATAACTGTTTGCGATTTATAATGGCCGCCGTTATAATGATCGCGAAGGAGGCGGGAGGATGGAGATCAAAGAAACTGCTGCGGCTTATTTATATTTAGAGGACGCCCTGGCTGACTGCGGCCTGGAGGAAGACGGGCAGAAGCAATGCCTCTCCTGTGTCAAGGAGGGACGGAGGCCGGAGCTTTTGCGGCTTTTGAACCGACAGCGGCGTTTGCTCATGCAGGAGCTGCACGCTGCGCAGAGAAAAGTGGATGTCCTGGATCATGTGATCCGCAGCGTGGAAGAACAGAAAAATTGATAAAGGAGCGAGGAAGATGCACAAATTACTAACGATCGTGCTGCTGGCATGCCTCACCGGCTGTGGTCCGTTGACCCAAACAGCAGACAGCGCGCAGGCGACATCGTCTGCAGCATTATTGAGCGATGAGGAAGAGGAAACGATGCAGATCCTTGTGAGATCAGAAGACTATGCGGTGATCTATGAATTGGATCACAGCCAGGCCGCACAAGAATTATACAAGCAGCTGCCCTTGTCGCTGACGGTGGAAAATTTCAGCACCAATGAAAAAGTATTCTACCCGCCGCAAAAGCTGGATACCAGCGATGCTTTGCCGGCTGATGATGCGCAGGGGGCCGGTGTGCTGGCGTATTATGCACCTTGGGGAGATGTGGTGATGTTTTACGATGATTTCAGCTCAAATAGCGGCCTGTATGCGCTGGGAGAAGCGGTGAGCGGCCAGGAGTCCATCGCCAAGCTGACGGGCATGATCACTATCTCAGCCTATGAGGAAGCGGGGGATCAGCTGCATGACTAAGCAAAGCAGACGTTTGATCCTGATCTTGACGCTGGGCGTCTTTGGCATCCTCAATACAGAGATGGGGATCGTAGGCATTCTGCCGATGATCGCCCAACGTTTTGACGTGAGCATTGCCAGTGCCGGCTGGCTGGTCAGCGGCTTTGCTCTGGTGGTGGCTGCCGCCGGGCCGACCATGCCGCTCTTATGCTCGCGGATGGATCGCAAGACGCTGATGCTGACAGCTGGGGGGATATTCACCATCAGCAATATCCTCTCCGCTTTTGCGCCCAATTTTGCAGTGCTGATGCTTGCGCGCATCCTGCCGGCGGCTTTTCATCCGGCTTACGTTTCCATGGCGCTCACAGAGGCAGGGCGGGCCGTCCCGTCAGCGGAATCTGCCAAGGCTGTATCCAAAGTGTTCATCGGCGTGTCCGCAGGCATGGTCCTGGGGGTGCCGGTGACCAATCTGATCGCAGCCAATACTTCCTTCACGGCGGCCATGCTCTTTTTTGCCGCCGTCAATGCGGCCGTCTTGGTCTTGACGCTGCTTTTCGTGCCCGCCATGCCTGCGGCAGAAGCCCTCTCCTACGGCCAGCAGCTGGGCGTGCTCAGAAAACCTGCTATGCTGCTGGCTGTCAGCATCGTTTTGTTTTTGAACGGCGCTATTTTTGGCTTTTACAGCTACTTTTCTGATTTTCTGGGCCGGGTCACGGTGCTGGAGGCTGGAGCGGTCAGTCTGCTGCTGATGCTCTACGGCGCAGCCAATATCGTGGGCAATATGATCGCGGGCAGGCTTCTCACAGTGGATGTCAGGCGGACAGCTTTTCTGCTGCCCTTTGTGCTTTTGGCGGCCTACGGGCTGCTGTTTCTGACAGGCGGTCAGCTGACAGCTGCAGCACTCGCGTCGGTGCTCATTGGGGCTTTGGCCGGCATCAATACGAATGTCAATCAGTATCTGGTCACCGAAGCAGGTGCAGAAGCGCCGGAATTTGCCAATGGCCTCTATCTGACATCGGCCAATCTGGGCACCACCTTCGGTACATTTATCTGCGGGCTGTTCATCACCGCTATGGGCACGCGCTATGCGTTGTGCGGCACTTTTATTTTTATCGCAGCGGGCTTTGCGGCCACTGCACTCAAACTAGCACAGGATAAGCCGTCTGTCCTAGGCGGCGAGATCAAGGAGGTCAAGATCTATGGTTGATTCGATCATGTTAAATAATGGTGTTGCCATGCCTTTAGAAGGCTTCGGCGTTTTTCAAATGACCGATCCGGCAGTCTGCGAACAGGCTGTGACAGAGGCACTCAATATAGGCTATCGCTTGCTGGATACGGCCAGTTCTTATCAAAATGAGGAGGCAGTGGGTCGAGCTATCCGCCGTTCTGGTGTGGCACGGGAGGAACTTTTTGTCACTACCAAGTGCTATATCCAGCAGATGGGCTATGACAAGACTCGGCAGGCATTTGAGGGATCACTGCAAAAGCTGGGACTGGACTATCTCGATCTGTATTTGATCCATATGCCCTTTGGTGATTATTACGGCGCTTGGCGGGCGCTGGAGGAGCTCTATCAGGCTGGACGCGTCCGCGCCATCGGTGTGTGCAATTTTCTGCCTGACAGACTTTTAGATCTCTGCTATAATGCCGAGATCTTGCCGCACATCGATCAGATCGAGCGTCATCCTCATTATCAGCGGTTGGACGAGCTCCAATTGATGCGGGAATTAGGCGTACAGCCGCAGGGCTGGGCTCCTTATGCTGAGGGGCTCAAGGGAATGTTTGATGAACCCATCTTGGCGGAGATCGCAGCCAAACACGGTAGGACACCAGCTCAGGTCATCCTGCGCTGGAATGTTCAGCAGCGGGTCATCGTCATTCCTAAGTCCGTGCATCCTGAGCGGATGCAGGAAAACCTGGCTATTTGGGATTTTGAGCTGGATGCTGATGATATGGCGCGCATCGCATTGGTGGATAAGGGTTGCCCCTCCATGCTCGATACCCGCAAGCCCAGCGAAGTCAAGCGTGTCTACCATTATCTGCAGGATCCTGTACTGACTAGTCTATAGATGATAAGGAGCGAGGAAAATGAAACCCATTTGCTTGATCTTAGTCCTGCATTTGGGCCTCACTGGCTGCGGCGCGGCAGAAAGTCCTGGCCAAAGTGATGTGTCCCCTAACCAGACCACTGTCCAAGAGACCATCGACTCGGCGTCTCCTGCTGAGGATGCTGCTGCACACATCTTGGTCGCTTATTTTTCGGCCACCGGCCATACCAAAACGTTAGCCCAATATGCGGCAGAGACTTTGGACGCCGATTTGTACGAGATCGTACCGCAGGAGCCTTATACCGCCGCTGATCTCGATTACAATGATCCCGACAGCCGCACCAGCCGGGAGATGGACGATCCTGACAGCCGTCCCGCTATCAGCGGTCAAGTGGAGGATATGGCC
>CABVBB010000107.1 GCA_902496505.1 uncultured Peptococcaceae bacterium | reverse complement strand
CTGGAATGGTATAGGTGATCTTGTTCGTCTCTTCATCAACAACGGAGGTGATCCCCTCTGTTGTGGGCACGATATCCGTGATGGTCGTTGCCCAAATATTATCATCTGCTGCAGGTGCCTCATAGGCGATCGCTGCAACAGCTTCTTCCAGCTGGGCACCATTTGTTAATGAAGCCTTCTGCGCGTCCGTTAAGGGATAGTACTGCCCCCATACGGCACGTGTCTCCAGATTGGTCGGTGCGCTCAGCGCTGCCCACTGTTCGAGAGCATCTTCTACGCCGCTCAGAAACGTCCAAGCCGCTTCAGCGGAGGTCAGTTTTTCCAGCATTTCTGCTGTCACCTGTGCCTGCTCTTTTTCTGGCAAGGCATCATAGGCCGCGCGAGCTGCTATGATGGCCTCTTGATCGGTCAACAAAACATCTTCTGCACCAGGCAGAGCTTCGATCATATTGATCACTGCTGCTGCCTGTTCACTGATTTCTGTCTCGGTCAACAATGGGGAAGCTGCCAAGGCGACAATTCTGGTAGATGGGGTTGATAGGAGCACCGCATCCTGCTTCAGTTCTGGCTGGACAGGGGCTTCTTTTTTCTCTTCTTCTGTTTCTGGGGATGGCCCTGTCTGAACGATCTCTTCTTCAGCTGGCTCGCCAGGCTTAGTCGTCTCAGGCGGGACGATCACCGCTGTCGTCGGTGGGGTGCTCACCTGTTCAGTCACTTGCTGTCCGCTCTCCGATCCACTGCCTGGCACTTCATCCGCCCAAGCCATCGTTGGCAGGGTGGTGCTCAGCATGGCTGTTAAAACAACGGTGGTTACGATTTTTTTGTTTTCCATGTGGTTTCCTCCTTTTAGTCGAAGCAATACTCTTGAGTTTTGACACCACAGGGGAATTAGGAAAAATGGACAAAAAAATCAGCGATAAGCCGCCCAAAATGCGTCTATCGCTGTACAATTACCAATAATCATCTATATAATTTTAGCAGGTGTCAAAACTCAACATTTTTGGCACCTTCTATTTTTTTGTCCATTTTTCCTAATTCCCCTGTGGTGTCAAAACTCAACATTTTTGGCACCTTCTGTTTTGCTTTGCTATTCGTTAAATCAACTATAGCACACGCCGGTCACAACTCGGTCACAAAACGGCCTTTTTTAGTAATAAACTTTGCGTTTGGATGATTATTTTTCGCGGGACAGCGCTTCTTCTGCTTGTCAAGCATCAGGCAAACGGCTATGATAGGAACAGAATCGGTCGTTCTGACCAATAGCGGTCGGGACAATACGGATAATTTGGAGGAACGGATGATGAATTGGCAGAAGGGGATCTGCGGCGCAGTGCTGGCTGGGACGCTGCTATCGGCTGGGCCGGCTTGGGGCGCGGGGATCTATTATGATGGTGAAGCGGTAGCTGTGGACGTGGCGCCTGTGGTCGTGGAGGGACGGACGCTGGTGCCGCTCAAGATGCTGGAGCAGATGGGCGATGTGGTGGTGGACTGGCAGGAGGAGCGGCAGACGGCGGTGGTGCTCACCGGTACGCCGGAGGCGGTGACGGCTTTGGCTGTGCCAACGGGCAGCAGTCGGGCTTACCAGCTGACAGGCAGCTTGGCGGAATTTGACGCCATTGGCGTAAGTCATGATAATATCGATTGGGAGCGGGTACAGGTCATTTCGTTAGATGTACCGGCGCAGATCGTGGAAGGGCGCATGATGGTGCCTCTGCGTATGATCTCGGAGGCGCTGGGCTATCAAGTCACGTGGGACAGTGTAACGGAGACGGTGCTCATTGGCCCGCCAGCGGAAGCAGACCAGCTGGAGGATGCGGCAGGGTCTGTCCCCATTTGTCTCAAATAAAAAAAGAGCCGCTGACCGCAGGTATTTTCTGCGGTCAGCGGCTCTTTTGGCCATACTGCTCATTTTTGGGGCTCCTCGGGAAAAGTGAGGGTAATAATCAGGCGGCCGTCGCTGTAGTCCGCGCTGAGGCGCCCCTGCATCTCTTCTGTCAAGCGCTTGGCAATGGCCAGCCCTAAGCCTGTGGCGGGTCTGGCTGTCGTTACGGTATAGAAGCGGTCAAAAAGCTTGGCGGTCTGCACGTCATCCAGATCGGCGGCGCTGTTGGCAAACGTCATTTCGCCGGTCTCTGTCAGCGTGATGGTCAAATCACCATCGCTGTATTTGACGGCATTGCTGAGGATATTATCCAGTATGCGCGTCAAAGCCTGGCGATCCAGCCGTCGGCTGATGGTCTGCGCTGGCATTGTGATCAGGGGTGTGATCTGCCGCTCTTTTAAAATGGCGTAACAAGCGGCGATGCTTTCTTCCAGCGCGCCGTTTAAAGATACGTCCTCATTCTGCCCGGCTTGGGGCGGCGCTGTGCTCACAAAGTAGCAGAACAATTCTTCGCTCAGCGCTTTCAGTGCATCTGCGCGGTTTTGGATGATGGCCGTATAACGCTTGGCCGCCGGGGAAGCATCTTCCTTCTGTAATAATTCCAGATAACCGCAGATGGCGGTCAGAGGCGTGCGCAGATCATGGGCGATATTGACCACGCTTTCTTTGAGCTGACGGTCGCCATTTTGATAACGCCGACGCTCCTGGCGCAGCAAACGGAGCTCGCTATTGATTTCGGAGGCCAGTTTTTTGAGCCGCTTATCTGGCGAAGACACGGTGAGCAGCGTATTGGTCTCGAGAGTGAGCTGCTCTTGCAGGGCTTGCGCCAGATCGTCCATACTTTTGTGGAGCAAAATAAGTTTGACTAAAAGCAGCACTGTCGTTATCAAGAGGATACCGCACATGATCCAGGGAAACATCCGCCTGCACCTTCCTTTACTTCAGATCTTTTTGCTCAAAGCGTTTGATGCCGTACAGCGTGACCACAGCGGTCACAAAAGCCGAGGACAACAGCATGCGCAGAGGATGCCTGACGTTTAAAAAAGCCATTTGCAGCCCTTGGCCGGTGGGCAGGATATCAGCCAAAAAGCCGCACACGGCCTGCACCACGCCCGTGACAGCAAAAGCGCGGGTCTCATCAGGTTCTATAAACATTCCGTCGATCAGACAAGAAAAGAACAACATCCCCATAAACAGCAGCAAGGCGGTCACGACAGTAGTCGTCTTGTTGGCTGACTGCATGGCGACAAAAGTAAAGATCGACGACAGCGCAGCGATCATCAGCACCGCGATCGCCAGATAGAGCGCCAGCTGAGAAGCGCCCATCTGCCAGAGCCCCATCACAGGGATGGCGATCAGCCCGCCCACCAGCCAGACGGAGAGGATCAGCAGTGTTGCCGTGAAGGTGAGGAGGAGACTGGCCAGATAAATATCCGCCCGCCTATGACCAGCGATGATCTTATTGCGGATAGTGCCGTCGCTGTATTCCGTCCCCAGAAACATACTGCTGAAAAGCGCGCAGAACGCACCGATAGACAGGGCAAAACGGAAATAATAGTGCTCTAGTCTGCATGCTGGGTCAATACCCGCCTGAACGCACCCCAGCAGCATATACCCCAGGGCATAGACCAGCATCACTCCCAGGCAGAGCCAAAATACCTTATCTCGCCACAGCCGTGCAAAATAAGCGGCTAATAGACTACGCATATCGTCCGCCTCCTACCAGATTCAGATAATAGCTTTCCAAGCCCTCGTCCCGCCTCTCCAGAGAGCGCACCTCACAATGCTCTGCGGCTAAAGCCAGCGCCAGCTGAGAGATATTGACCGCGCCAAAAATATCCGCTTCCTGCTCAGAAATGACTGCATACTCGATCCCTGCTTCCTCCAAAACGCGGGCCAGCGCCAAGATGTCGGACACCGTTATGCGGATGCATTTGCGGCAGGCGGCGGCCAGATCGCGGGCGCTGATCTCTTGGACCATGCGGCCATGGTCGATAAAGCCATAGTGCGTCGCCAGCCGAGCCAGCTCGTCTAAGATATGGCTGGAGATCAAAACCGTGATCTGCTGCTCCTGATTGAGCCTCAAGATCAGCTCCCGTATCTCGATGATGCCTTCGGGATCCAGGCCATTAGCAGGCTCGTCCAAAACCAAAAAATCCGGATCACCGCAGAGCGCTATAGCGATGCCCAGCCGCTGCCGCATACCCAGCGAGAAATCTTTTGCTTTTTTGCGGCCGGCATCCGTTAAGCCTACCAATTCGAGCAGCTCGTCGATCCCCTCAAAAGAAGGCAGCCCCAGCATGCGGTATTGGGCTTTTAAATTATCCTGCGCACTCATCTCCCTATAGATCGAGGGCGTTTCTACCAAGGCTCCCATCCGCCGGCGGGCTTTCCAGATCCCCGCCCCTGTATGTTTCTGACCAAAAAGCGTATATTCCCCGCTTGCAGGCTGCTGCAATCCACAGATCGTTCGGATCAGCGTCGTTTTGCCTGCGCCGTTTTTGCCGACAAAGCCATAGATCGCCCCTTTGGGCACATGCATATCGAGCCCCGTTAACGCCCAAAAATCACCATAGCGTTTGCCAAGATCTGTTGTCCATAAAACCTCTTCCATCGTTTTGCCTCCTTTGCTGTACTCAAAGGATAACACAAATACAGCTCCAAAACGGTATAGATTTGGTCTGGATTCAATCGCGCTTCATTTTGAAGCCGATGCCCCACACCGCTTCGATATAATCTTTGCCGCTGGCTTGGCGCAGCTTGTGCCGCAAATGACTGATATGACCTTTCAGCGTGGTCTCGGTGCAGTCGGGCGTATCCTCGGCAATACGCAAAAGGATCTGCGTTTTGGTGACGACCTGCTGTTGATTTTGCAGCAGCAGTTTTAAAATGGCGTATTCCGTGCGCGTCAGTTTCACCGGCTTGTCTGCGGCCGTGACGGTATGCAGCGCTTCATCCAGTGTGATATCGTCAAAGGTCAGCTGTGCCCGCGATCTCGCCGCAGATGTGCGCAGCTGGACTGCAATGCGCGCCTCTAGTTCTTCCAGCGCAAATGGTTTGGTCAAATAATCTGCCGCCCCATCCAATAGCAGCTTGACTTTGTCGGCGACCGCTGTCTTGGCACTGATGACGATCACCGGAATGCCCTCCAGATCGGGCAGCAATTCCTCCCCCGAAAGTTCTGGCAGCATCAGATCCAGCAGGACCAGATCCGGCCGCTCGTCACTCAGCCGCGCCAAAGCCTCCATCCCGGAAAACGCTGTCTTCGTGCTGTATCCCGCCTGGGTCAAACGCTCAGATAGCATCGCGCTGATATAGGGATCATCCTCTACAATAAGTATCGCCGCCATCATCTCTTCCTCCTCCCGCAAAAATAGCTTCTGCATATCATTATAGGCGGAGCGACCGCTAAAGGCAAGCAAGGGCAGTTTTCCCCCATCCCTGCGCCAATAAAAAAAGACCCCCAGGGGTCTTTTTTTATGCTTTGGCGCGGCTGTAGGTGGGCACCGTATTCAGTGCGCGCTCGAGGACTTCTTTTTCTTCGTCGCTCAAGGGGTGCTTGCTTTGGCCGCCTTCGATGCGCTTGCAGTAGCAGCGGGCATCGTCGCGGTTGTGGATATTGGTAAAAATGTAGCCGTTGCCCAGCTCGTCCAGAACGGCCATGGAAAAGCTCAGCTCGCCGTAGGTGAAGTCAAAGGCATTGTAGTGCATGATGCTGACGCGGTTGAGGCTGGCGTTGAGCCGCTGGTTGATGCTTTTCATCATTTCCTGATGATCGGCCAGAACGATAGCGTTGTTGTCTGCTTCTTCGGCTACGCGGGTGAGGATCTCGTCAAAATTGGTGCCGTCGACGCCGCGGGTGAGGCCAGTGTATTTTTTCTTGAGTTGTTTGATCTGACCGCTCAGGCGGGCGTATTGGATCACCATGATGATCAAGAGCGCTGCTAGCAGGATGAACAGCACTGGCATGAAGGGCTCTAGTATGGCCATGATCTCATTCATTATTCTTTTCCCCCTATGGATTCAGTCAAAATGGAGCCCTGCGGGCTCAAAGCATCATCAGCCAGCCTAAAAATCCGGCGATAAAAATGCCGGGCAGGAGGTTGATGGTATTGATATCTTTGATATTGGCGATGCCTAGGCCGATGCCCATGATGAGCACGCCGCCGGCTGCGGTCATGTAGGTGATGACGTCGCCGACCAGTACGTTTTGCAAAACGCCGGCCAACAAGGTGAGCGCCCCTTGGTAGATGAGTACAGCAAATGCGGAAAAGGTCACGCCGATGCCCATGGAGGAGGCCAGCACGATGCTCATGATGCCGTCCAGCGTGGATTTGGTGAAGATAACGGTATAATCGTGGTTAAGACCAGCTTCGATAGAGCCAACGATGGCCATGGCGCCGACGCAGAAGATCAAACTGGCGCTGACGAAGCCATCGACGAAATTGCTGTCTTTGACGTGCAGCTTGTCTTTGATGGTGATGCCGACATGGTTGAGTTTTTTGTCCAGATGGGCTATTTCACCGATGACGCCGCCCAGGATCAAACTGACGATGACTAAGATATCCTGATCGCTGGAAAGAGCCATTTTGAGTCCGATGACGATGGTCATCAGCCCCATACCCTGCATGATGGTATCCTTAGCTTGATTGGGAATGCCGCGCTTTAAACACAGTCCCAAAAGAGAACCGGCGATGACAGCCAGCATATTGACGATAGTAGCGAGCAATGGCGATACTTCCTTTCGTTCCGCCCGTGCAGCAAGCTTCGGACAGGGTATTGATTTATTATAATATATGGAGCCTGTCCACCGCAATGGCAAATTGGCAGGAATTAAAAAACTGCATAAAAAAAGACGCAGCCGCGATCGGCCCGTCTCCTCATTTTTATTCGTGCTGCCCGAGCGCTTGCTTGAGCGCCTCTTTGGCACTTTGGGCATCGCTATGAGCATTTTGGCCGCAGAGATAGGCCAGTGCTTCGTTCCACTGGGCTAAGGGATAGCGTTGGGCATCGATCGTGGCTACGATCTCAGCGACAGCGGCTTTATGCTGGGGACTTTTCAGATCGGATAAATAATTGCAGCCCAGCCGCCCTGCCAGTGTATCCAGCAGTTCGTCGCCAGCTTGCTGTCCTGCCCCATGCTCCTGCCTCACCATCATGATTTCCCCTCTCCTCACCGTTGTATCCAAAACTCTAAAG
>CABVBB010000106.1 GCA_902496505.1 uncultured Peptococcaceae bacterium | reverse complement strand
TTGGTCTGCTGCACCGCTTCTTTTGGCGGCCGCTCCTGGCGCTTCTGCGGGGGATGAATTGGCTGGTCGTTAAGGTACTTCGCATCCTCAGCTGGCCTTTTCGGCTGGTGTATAAAGGGACTTCCTATCCCTTGCGGCATTTGCGGCGCAAATGGGCGCTCAAACGACAGCAGGCTGCCCAAGCGCTTGAGGAAGATTTGGAATAAAGACGAAAAAAAGCTGGAAATGGCTGTGACCGAGGCTGGTATTTTGGTCTGAGTTGTATTATAATAAAACCAAATCACCTGATCGGGGAGATGCAGACAATGGCCAGCGGATATGAGTCCAGACGTCGTTTGGAGGACAGGCGGCAAGGGCAGATACAAGAAAATAGAGCGCCTCAGCCAGCCACAGCCAGACGCCGGGCACCCAAGCCGTGGTATCAGCGTATACGCTGGAAAAAAGTAGCGCTGTGCTTGTTTGCGCTGTATGTGATGATCAATCTCGTCGGCGGCGTCTTCAGCATCATCGATCTCAAGCACCAGCAGGCCGCTGTCCAGGCGCAGTTGCAGCAAGCCTACACGGATCAGGCAGAGCTTCAGCAAAAGATCGATTATATGAATACAGAGGAAGCTATCGAAAAGGCCGCCCGTGAAAAACTGGGTCTGGTCAAGCCGGGAGAGATCATTATCGTTCGCGTTGAAGGGAAAAGTGGGCAATAATAAATTTTTTGCCTAAATTTCTTGACAATTTTTTCGCGCTGAGGGTATAATAAAGACGTTAAGAATGAATAAATTTGGGGAGGAATTGGATTCGCATGTCCATCAGTAAAGGGCAAATCTTAGAAGGTACTGTTACCGGTATCACGAAATTTGGAGCATTTGTTGAACTCAGCACAGGGCAGACTGGTCTCGTGCACATTTCTGAAGTAGCCGACACCTATGTTAAAGATGTCAATGACTTTTTAAAAGAGAAAGATAAAGTCAAGGTCAAAGTCATCAACGTAGACGAAAGTGGTAAGATCGGCTTATCCATTCGTCAAGCAAAGGAAAAACCAAAACCAACTGTCAGCTTTGAAGATCGGATCGCCCGCTTTATGAAGGACAGCGATGAAAAATTGGCTTCTTTGAATAAAAATATGAATTCAAAACGTAAAAGCGGCAGCAGATACTAAGCGCTTGAAAAGCACCGGCAAGGTGCTTTTTTTGTGCAAAAAAATAGGATAAATGAAAAGGAGCATAATGATGCGTAAAGCCATTATCGATGTAGGGACCAATAGTATTCGTTTGATCGTCGCTGATCAGGAAGATGTGATCCGCGTCTGCCATACAGCCATAGAGATCACCAGGATCGGTGAAGGGATGGGCTCAGAGCGGAAGATCAAGAGCGAGCCTTTGTCCAGGACCTGCCAGAAAGCGGCAGAGTTTGCCCAGAAAGCCCGTGAACTGGGGGCAGAGGTCATCCAAATGACCGCCACCAGCGCGGTGCGGGAGGCCCAGAATCAATCAGCTGTATCTCAAGCACTAGAGGAAGCGGCTCATCTCCCTTTGACTGTCCTCACAGGTACGGAGGAAGCTGAGCTCAGCTATAGCGGCGCAGCGCTGGATTTCAGACAGCCGGGACAAGCCTTGGCCGTGCTGGATATCGGCGGCGGCAGCACAGAATTGGTCTACGATACGCCGAAGGGACTGAGCAAGGCCAGTGTAGCAGTTGGGGCGGTGCGCTTAAAAGAGGATCCGGCGCTGGCTGCCCGTCTGCCAGAGCTTTTGAAACCGCTGGTGACGGAGATGCTGCCAACACCGCTCACCTTGGTCGGCGTAGGCGGCACCATCACCTCCCTGGCGGCTATGGATCAGGAATTGGCTGTCTATGTGCAGGAGCGGGTGCATGGCTATCATTTGTCCGTTCAGGCTGTAGAGAAGTGGATAGAACGGCTGCAAGCCATGCCCCTGAGCGAGCGACAGCAGCTGGCGGGTCTGATGCCCAAGCGCGCCGATATCATCGATCAGGGCGCGCTGATCCTTTTGGCAGTGTTGGAACTTTTAGGGCAGAGTGAGCTTATCGTCAGCGACAAAGATCTGCTCTATGGGCTGTTGGCATCAGAGCATTAAAGCGGTAAATTGAGGATTTCAGTCAACAAAAACGCCCCCCTTGCATATAGTACGGTAAGTGGAAAAATGGGGGTGCTGAAATTGGAAAAGCCCGAAACGGCAAATAAGGTCACCTTTCTTTGGAATGATGTGGCCACAGTCGCCGATGACAATTGTTCATTCGTGGTTTGCAAGTCGCTGGTAAAACTGTCTCCGGAATTAGCGGGGATCGGTACGGTGGAGAAGATCGAGGCGGATTCGGTCACCAGACGGATCGTTCCCTCCGCAGAAGGAGGTCAGGAGATCAACGGCGAGGTCGCTTTGAAACTGAGCTACGCTACAGCAGAAGAGGAAGCGGCAGAAGTTGCCTTTGCGGTACCATTTTGCGGTGAGTATCACGGCAGCATGGAGCGCAGCAATAAGCCGCAGGTGGTCTATCTTGACGCCCAGGCGGTTGGTTTTGATCATGTGCTTTTGGAAATGGTATTGGCTGTACCGCAGGCAAGCCGCATGAGCCGGGCAGAGCAGACGGCCGTGGCGCATTTCCGTCAGGAACAGCGCTTAGAATTGCCGCAGGATTGGCCGGATTGGGCACAGCTCATCGGGACACAGATCAGCTATACGCTGACTGCGGTAAAGGCAGAGGAAGAAGCCGTGCTGTTGACAGGCGAGCAGGAGATCCGCCTGCTCTATGCCGCCAATGAGGAGCAAGGCGAAAAAGTGATGTATTATCCCTTGACTCTGCCCTTCAATATGCGTTTGTCTACTGAGCAGAAAGTGACCGAAGAGGCCGAGATCACCATCGGCTATCAAGCCCTGACCGCGCATTTGCTCAGCGACCGGCAGGTGGTCATCGACGTCAGCGGCGTTGTGCAGGCAGCAGGATTGCCGCCCCAAGAGGCGCCGGAAGCTGAGCGGACAGCAGAAGTAGCACAGACAGAGGAAGCGCCGTTAGAAGACGTCGTGTCCGCAGTGCAGGCCGAAGCCCCAGCGCCGGAAGTGCAGCCAGAGCAGCCGCCGCAGCCCAAACGGCCGCCAACACAGCAGCCGTCCGGACACCCGCGCAGACCGTCTAAGCGGGATAATCTGCTCAAATATATGCGCACGCTGGACCGCGGCGTTAAAACGCCCCAGACCAGCCACAGCATCGATCTCAGTCAAGCAGAAGCGGAAGCAGCATCCGAGCCGCCCACAGAAGCAGAGCAGCACAAAAAGAGCGTCTTGCCGGAAGGCTGACCCCCAATAAGGAATTACTGAGGAATATTCGGGTTGGGCAGTCGGTAAGCGGAATATGACAACAAAAGACGGACTATCAGCAGGAAGCTGATAGTCCGTCTTTTGTATTGAGAGGGCCACAGACCTCTCAATGGGATTATCAAAGGGGCACCCCTTGGCCCACGACCTCACGAAGCGAAGTGTAGGGTGTTATACGCTCTGGCGGCAGGACTGGCTTCATCAGCAGACAGGGTGTATATGAAAGTTACCGTCTCTCGTCTCACGCCGGACTTCGGGACAAAATGTCCCGAACTTGTGGCTGCACTTCCGAAAAAACAGCAGGACGGAGGGCAACTGTCAAGGCTGAAATGAACGGGTTTGCACCCAGCCTTGATCGCCGTCCTCCCGTCCTGCTGAATGGGCGGATAAGGCGGACTGCTTGTCTGCCGTTAAGACTTAAGTAAAGAGCAGCAAATGTAACAACAATCTGCATTGCGATGATAAAATATTTAAGATATAATAAACCTGCGGATCAATACTGCCAGTTTTGCTGGCGGTTAATCTAGGCATCAACCGGGTCAGCAGCGATTCCTGCTTCAGAACCTTAACGAATACCGTAGAGCAGATTGCCGCGGATAAACGGATTACGCTGGAATGTGAAGAAAAGCAGATGCAGGTTATCGCCAATATGTTGGCGGATCATACCACGTTGAATGACGAGACGTGTCAGAGATACCTAGGCTCCCTGCCGCCTGGCAAATTGGTATCCTCTTTTTCTGTTTTGCTGCCGGATAACTGGATGGTCTACGGAGGTGGGGCGCCAAAGCAGGCAGATTCGGCTTGAGATTATAAAACGGAATCAGAAAATTAAAAGATTTGCCAGAGGAGCTGGAGCTGCATGCCTTTGACGGTTAGTGCCAGATGTATCTGGCCGATGGAGATTCAGGGGATTTCCTGATGGATACCTGGCATGATTCTTTAGGAAATATATTTGACAGTAATTTGATGCACCGCAAGACTAAAAAAGGCGTCAGCTTCGAGCAGATGAAGCAGGGCGCAATCGAGGAAAAGTCCGGTTTTCTGGTATTTGAGTCCAAGACAACGGGAAGTAGGAATGAAATAATCTTCTTGATTAGAACCGCACTGGCAAACACTACCTTCTCCGGTACGGTAATCTGGAAGCTCGCTGCGAAACAGGCCAGGATAGTTGAAGCAATAGAGTATTTAAAGCAAAAACTGAATGAAAAGTAGTATCAGGTATCTATCGGCTGCATGTTTGGAGAGAAAGGCCAGCCGATCCAGAAGATGATATCGGCTGCAGAAAAGAAAATGTACCAGGAAAAACAGAAGTATTACAGCCAGACCGGACATGACAGAAAAAACGATAGCGCTTGCTATTGCAATTTCGTGTGAAATAAGCGCCAGCGGAGCAGCATTACCAAGAACGAAAAAGTACTTTTTGTTATAGTGTTTCGCGATTTTTTAACAGCTGAATCCATTTTCATAGTAAACAACAGAGAAAGTAGGTGCTCCATGTACCAAATAGGATATATCGGCTGCTGGGAGAGTATCTCAGAAGTGGCTGCAGGCATTTGTGATCACGACATTTCTAAATTAGAGGATATGCTCCAAAGTGGGCTGGATCTCAACACACCCATCCAGATCAGTGAGCGTATCCGGCTTATGCCGCTGGAGGTGGCTGTTTTTCGGAATGATGTGCCCATGATCTACTTCCTGTTGGAGCATGGTGCTGATCCCGAGCTGGCGGAGGAGCGCCCCCTGCTTCTCACCGCCGCCCGCTGCTGTGGGCCGGAGGTGGTGACGCTCTTTGCTGGACAGGCCACAAAACTCAGCTTAGACCAGAAACGGCGGGCTTTCCAGGAGGTCCGCTGGGGCAAGCGGCCGGAGAATATCCCTGTGCTGGAGCAGGCCGGGATCACCGTGGCCAAGTTTGGCGGTGAGGCGTTCCGAGCTGCCGTGTCCGAGGGGGACACCGAACTGGCCCAGCTGCTGCTGGAAAAAGGTGCGGATATCGACTACCACAAGCCAGACATGGTGTTTCCCTATGCCTCCACTCCTGTCACTGAGGCCGCCCGCGAAAACAACTTCCCCATGGTGCGTTGGCTGATTGAACAGGGGGCGGACATCACCATTGCCGACAAGTACGGCGACCGGCCCTATACCGTGGCAGTCCAGAATAAGAACCAGGAGATGGCCGACTTCCTGAAGGCATTGGAACCGGAGGACTGGCATAACGAACAGGAAAAGGTTCGCCAGCTCATGCCCTACAAGCTGCCCGCCAAGATGGTTGAATATCTGAAGGCCGGCCCCCTGCGCCTGGAATTCCCGGAGCAGGAGTGGGTAAAATGGGCGGAGTTATACTCCTACATGGATGTGCAGGAGATGACCTGGAAGCGGAAGAAACTGCTCTCCCTCATGGTGGGGATGGACAACTACAGCGGCTATCTGCTGCTGTGGAGCCCTAGGGATAAGCAGCTGTGGTATCTGGACATCGAGCATGAGGAGTTCCACCCCCTGGCCAAGTGGGAGGATTTCATTACCAACCCCGGCCGGTATCTTAATGGGATGGTCGAGGGCGAGTTTGAGGAATAAGGAGAAGATATCCATGTTTGAAGCATTTTATGAGATGTATGAGTCAGAGGAGCAAGAGGTGATCGCCCTCATCAGCCACACACTGGGCGCGGGATACAACAACCGCGGTGGTTTCTGGCAGATGACCGTCTCCTCCTTGGGGCTGGTGTTCTGTGCGGATGACAGGGCCGAGCTTCGGGAGGGACGGCTGGAGTGGCCTGTCACCGAGGAAGAACGGAACAGTGACAAGGGCTGGGGACGGTTTCAGGATAGGCAGATTTACCGTCTCAAGGTCCGCAGGCTGCTGGATGAAATGGTACCCAGCCACACCACACCGGAAAAATTCAACTGCTGGGCGGTGATCCAGGTGCTGGAGCCGTCGGTTTCCTGCCCTCAGTTGGAGGCAGTTCTGGAGGAGTACAACAAGCCTGTGGTCATTGAAGACCCTGTGCTGGGGACGCTGACCCTGAACCGGGAATTTGATATGTTCGAGTCCACCATCACCTGGAACGGGACTAAAATTCTTTTGCATCTGGAAATCAACCCAGAGAGCAAATCCTCCTGGAGCCGTGCCCGCACCGCCGCCAAGAAGCTGGTCACAGATCAGGAAAACTGGGACAGGGCCATGCGGGAATTCGCCGCTGAAAAGCTGACAGAACTTGCCAATAACTGGCAGGCGGAGGACGAAGCACATCGGGATGATGCACCCGTTACAGAGGAAACCTTTGCAAAGCGCATTACCCTTTCGGAACTGTCGGTCACCTCCGGCGGCAGTTTTACTGCCTATTTTAACGACGATGATATGTTTTGGGGACATGCCGTAGAAATCTGCGGCTCCCTGAAAAAGGGCGTTACCTATGCTGATCTTGCGGGATAAGGAGCGACACTATGATCAAAGAACGCATCCCCATCTCCGGCGATCCCAAAAGCAAGGTCAAGCAGCTGATGGAATACGCCGGCTGGCAGGAAGGCCGCAGTGTGGATATCTCCATTGCGGAGCGGTATTACGCCGAGCATGGCGTCCCAATGATGAAGGCCACCCAGCGGTTTTACCGCAAATATTTCGGTTTGTGCTGTGAGTGGTACTTAGATCAGAAAAAGATGAAGTGGGCGGCAGACTTTGAGTTTGCACTGTTTCCCTACCTCATCAACGGAATCAAAAACCATTTGGAAGAAGCCTATTTTCGGGATATGTCCGGCTGTGAACTGGCAGAGATCGAACAGGC
>CABVBB010000105.1 GCA_902496505.1 uncultured Peptococcaceae bacterium | reverse complement strand
GATGGGAGACGGCATGGGCTGCAATATCCGCGTCATGGAGGAGCTGGGGTATACGGTGCTCAAGAAGGATGAAAACGGCAATGAACTGCGTGAGATCGATTGGAGCAAGACGCGGGCAGTGCAGACTCGCAGCAGCTATATCTGGATCAATTTGAAAGGCCGCCAGCCAGAAGGCATCGTTGATCCTGCGGACAAATATGCCCTGGAGGAGCAGATCATCGATGATCTCTACCAGTATCGTCATCCGGTGAGCGGCAAGCGGACCGTAGGATTGGCCCTGCGCAATCAAGATGCGGCGGTCTTAGGTCTCAGCGGCCCGGAAACAGGCGATATCGTTTTCATGAATAAGGAAGGCTGCTGTCGGGAGCATGGTGAATCGTTATCCACCTACAAAGGATATTTCGGCACCTGCATCTCACCGATCTTTATCGCAGCGGGCGCGGGCTTGGTCAACGATACCCACGTCAAGCGGGTCATTCGCCAGGTCGATGTGGCACCAACGATCGCGGCCTTGTGTCAATTGCCAATGCCGAGAGAGTGCGAAGGCGCACCGGTCTATCAGATATTGGCTCGTGAAGAATAAGCGGCAGACCCCAGCCGCCGGAGCAAGCGGCTGGGGGTGCTTTTTAGGATATCTATCACATTGGAGAGGTGATTATGATGCAAACGCAGGCACAGACCAAAAAGGTCGATGTCATTTACTTGATCAATAGTATACTCTTGGTGGTCTTGATGATCGGCATAGGCAGGCTTGAGCCAATAGGGGTGATCACGCCGTTAGGCATGAAGATCATAGGGGTATTTGTCGGTATGCTCTATGGCTGGCTGTTTGTCGATCTGATCTGGCCGAGTTTGTTGGGACTGGTGGTCTTGGGGACAACAGGCTATGGCGCGATGAATCAGGTCTTTATGCAGGGTTTTGGCAACAACGTTGTTTTAACGATCATTTTATTTTTCATCTTTGGCGCTTATCTGGAAAGCACTGGCCTCAGCAATACGATCGCCAGCTGGCTGCTCAAGCGCAAGTTCATCGCCGGCAAACCGTGGGTCTTTATCTTGATGGTCTTTTTTACCGCCTATGCTTTGGCGGTATTGATCAATATGTACGCAGCGATCATCATTCTGTGGGGGATCTTGTATCCTATATTTGAAAAGCTGGGCTATGAGAGAGGCAGCAATTTCGTCGCTTTCATGCTTTCCGGCGTGGCCAATATCGTGGTGCTGGGCTTTTTGACGACACCCTGGAGTCCGGCAGCGATCCAAGGCTTCGGCGGGCTGCAGATCGGTGCGGGCATTGAAATGAATGTGTTCAAGTATGTGGTCTTTTCTATTATCTTATCTTTGGTCACCTTGGTGCTTTATGTGGCAGCGGCCCGCTTTGTCTTCAAGCTGGATCTGGAACCACTGAAAAACGGCGATTTCACGGAAGTCTTGGAGGATATCGTGATCACCAAAAAGCAAGTGACCGCCATCATCGTCTTGATCGTGCTGCTGCTTTTCCTCTTCTTGCCTAGTTTTCTGCCGAATCCGTTTATCAAGCAATTTGGCGTGGTGGGCAGTATTGCTCTGATGCTGGCGATACTCTGTGCAGTCAAGATCGATGGGGAACCGCTCTTGGATCTGCCTAAGCTGGCTAGAAAAGGTGTGTCTTGGGATATCGTCTGCTTGATGGCAGCGACCATTCCTATTTGCAGCGCTTTGTCTGCCGAGCAGGCTGGTGTCGTTCAGCAGCTGGAGATCACGTTGGTGCCGATGCTGAATCAGCTGCCGGAAGCACAGTTTTATATCATCTGCTTTGTCGCCGCAGGCATCTTGACCCAGTTCATGCACAATTCGGTGCTCATGGGCGCGCTTATCCCTGTCGCCTGCAAAATAGCCGTCTTGATCGATGCCAATCCAACGCTGATCGCCATCGGACTCTTGTTTGCTTTATCGACAGCGATGTCAACGCCTGGTGCTTCCAGCCGCTCGGGTATCGTATTCGGCAATACGGGCTGGATCAGCAGAGGGGAAGCCTTTAAAAGTGGTCTGTATGTTTTGGCAGTGACCTTGGCTGCGTTGATCGTGGTGGGGATCCCTTTAGGCATGGTGATGCTGTAAAAAAATAGCCAAACGCTTGCACTGGCAGGCGTTTGGCTTTTGGTGTTCAGTTGACGAGATTGTGGATCCATTTATTCGAAAGCAGGCGATAGATGCCTAAGACAAATTTGGCGACTTCCTCCAGAGCAATGAGGGCGAAGACCAGATAGACGGGCCAGTGCAGCACCAGGGCGCCGATGAAGGAGAGGGGCACGCCGATGAACCACATGGTGCAGCCTTCGGAAAGCAGGGAGAAGACGACATCGCCGCCGCCGCGCATGACGCCGGTGATCATGATCATATTGACCATTTTCAGCGTGATGGTCAAGGAAAGTACCTTGAGGATGATGATAGCGTCGTGGACGACAGTCGGTGAGACGTTGAAGAAGACGAGGAAGGCGGGCGCGCAGAAGAAGATGACGACAGCCAGCACCAGACCAACGCAGACACCGAGGAAGACGGAGCGTTGGGCATAGACGACGGCTTGGTCGGTACGGCCTTCGCCGATCTTGGCGCCGATCATAGCGGCGGCTGCGCCGGAGATGCCGAAGCCCAGCACGACGAAGAGATTCTGCACAGTCTGGCCGATCTGCACGGTAGCCAGCGCATCGGTGCCGATGCGGCCATAGGCCGCGGTGTAAACGACGACGCCCAGGCCCCAGCAGAGTTCGTTGAGCAGTACGGGCAGCACCGTCTTCAGATCGCCGAAGAGAAAAGCAGGCCGGCGGTCGATATCGGACCATTTGAGGGCCAGGGTGTTTTGGCGGTGATAGATGTAGATCAGGATGATGCCCATTTCGACGACGCGGGCGATGAGGGTAGCGATGGCAGCGCCTTCTACGCCCAACGCGGAGAAGCCGAAGTGGCCGAAGATCAGCGTGTAGTTAAGGAAGGTATTCAGCGCCAAAGCTGCGGAACTGGCGGCCATAGGCAAGAAAGCATTCTCAATGCTGCGGGAGGCGAAGCCAAAACTGTAGGTGAGCGCCGTCAGGAGCGTACTGACCGCCAAGATGCGCACATAAGCTGCGCCTAGGCGAATGACCTCGGGATCATGGTCGAACCAACTGATGAAGCGCTCGGCTTGAAATAGGCCGAAGATGGTGAAGATCAGCCCGAGGAGCAGGGCAAAGAGCAGCATGACGCCCAGATAGCGCTTGATGGAGCGGCGGTCGCGTTTGCCCCAGTATTGGGCGATGAAGATGCAGTAGCCGCTGCATAGGCCGGTGACGATAACGGTGAAGAAAAAGAAATATTGCGCCGCTACGCCCACAGCAGCCAGCGGCGTCTCGCCCAGCTGGCCGATCATGATGGTATCGACCACATTGAGGGACGAGGAGATCAGGTTTTGTAAGACGATAGGCAGGGAGATCTTGACGAGCATTTGCCAGAAGCGGCTGTCCTGCCGAAGGTCAGTGAAAAATGATGCCAAAGGTGATGCCTCCTTTGTAAAAGTGATGAGTCCGTGAGTTACCAAAACATTCCTATCATAACGTGTTTGCGCAAGAGTTGCAAGAGAAAAACGCAAAAAATTGACGCTGGGCAGTGATCAGCATAAGCTATACCAGTAAATTTCGCGCAAATAAAAAAAGTTATTGACGATTAGGCGCAAAAATGATATTATCAAAAGCAATAAATGGAAAAGATGATGACGGAGAAAAGTAGGTCACCGACTGTCTTACAGGGAGGAAGCGTCTAGACTGGAAGCGCTTCTATGACAAAGCTGGCAGAAGTTCCCTCCTGAGTTGTCAGGCTGAAAAGGTGAGTAGGCTTGACCGGATTCCACCGTTACAGGGATAGGGCATGATGTGTGCCTAAATTGAGCTGAGTTAGTGATAAACTAATGAGGGTGGTACCGCGGAATAGACTTCCGTCCCTTGAGAGGGACGGGAGTTTTTTGTTTTTTGAAGATGGTTTATTTTGAAGGGGGAAGGTCAATGTATTGGAATGAGTATTATGAATGTATGGATCGCGAGGAATTAGAGGCGCTGCAATTAGAACGGTTGAAACAGACTGTGGAGCGCGTATATTATCATGTGGCGCCGTATCGTGCGCTGATGGATGAAGCAGGGGTCAAGCCCAGTGATATCCAAAGCTTAGCTGACCTGAGCAAGCTGCCTTTCATGAAGAAGCAGTTTTTGCGGGATAATTATCCATTTGGCTTGTTTGCAGTCCCGATGTCTGAGGTCAATCGTATCCATTCTTCATCCGGCACGTCTGGCAAACCGACCGTCGTCGGCTACACCAAGAAGGATCTGGATAACTGGGCAGAATTGGTAGCCAGAGACTTGACCATGGTCGGCGTACGACCCAATGATATCGTGCACGTTTCTTACGGCTATGGCCTTTTCACCGGCGGCATGGGTCTGCATGACGGCGCCAGCAAGCTGGGCGCAACAGTCGTTCCGGCTTCCGGCGGCAATACCAAGCGGCAGGTCATGATCTTGGCCGATTATGGCGCGACCGTGCTGGCCTGCACACCGTCTTACGCGATGTATTTGGCCGAAAGCCTGGAAAAAGAAGGCTTGCGCGATCAGATCAAATTGAAATTCGGTGTCTTCGGCGCTGAGCCCTGGTCAGAGAATATGCGTCAGGAATTGCAGAAGAAGCTAGGCATCAAGGCGTATGACATCTATGGCATGAGCGAGCAGATGGGGCCGGGCGTGGCTATGGAATGCACCGAGCAAAACGGCCTGCACGTTCACGAGGATCACTTCATCGTAGAGACCATCGATCCTGAAACAGGCGAAGTGCTGCCGCCGGGCGAGAGAGGCGAATTGGTCTTCACCTCTTTGACGAAGGAAGCCTTCCCGATCGTGCGCTACCGGACACGGGATATCGCTCGTCTGATCATGGAGCCCTGCCCCTGCGGCCGCACCAGCCGCCGCATCGGCCGTATCGAAGGCCGCAGCGATGATATGCTCATCATTCGCGGTGTCAATGTCTTCCCCTCGCAGATCGAGCATGTGCTGCTCTCTGTAGCAGGCATCGAGCCGCAGTATCAATTGGTAGTCGATCGTATCGGCGCTTTAGATACTTTGGAGGTGCAGGTCGAGGTATCGAAGGATTTCCCCTTCGATGAAGTGAAGCAGCTGGAAAATCTGGCTCGTCAGATCCGCAAGGAATTGGAAAGCTCGCTGGGGATCTCCGTCACCGTCAAGCTGGTCGAGCCGGAGAGCATCGTCAGAAGCGAGGGCAAAGCGAAACGTATCATTGACAAACGGGAGAAGTAATCAAAAGGAGGTTGTCTTATGGCAGTCAAACAATTAGCGGTATTTGTAGAGAATGCGCCGGGCCGTCTGAAAGCAGTGGCCCAGGTGCTGGCTGATGCCCAGGTCAATATGCGCGCCATCAGCTTGGCCGATACGTCCGATTTTGGGGTCATCCGCATGATCGTCAGTGACAATGAAAAGGCGCTGGAGGTCCTGGAAGCTCACCATTTCACCGCCAAACTGTCCGATGTTTTGGCCGTTCGGGTCGGCGACGCGCCGGGTCAGCTGCTCACGCTGCTGGGCGAATTTGAAGAGCGCGGCATCAATATCGAGTATATGTATGCGTTCAAGATCGGCCAGGCCGACAGTGCTCTGATGCTCTTCAAGCTGGATCAGCAGGATGCGGCAGAAGCTCTGCTGCGGGAAAAAGGTCATCATGTGCTGACCACCCAGCAGGAAGTTATGGAAACGATCTAATGCCAAAAGAAAAAACCGAGTCCGTTTGGGCTCGGTTTTTTTGGTGCCGTTTATTGGGCGATGGTAACAGAATTGGATTTGACCATAGTGATGAAATTGTGCTCCGCGGTGTAAAAACCCAGTTCAGCAGTGATGGTCGAGCCAGGGGCATTGATGATGATCTCCAGCTTTTTCTCAGCCAAGCGAATGGGATAATCCTCGTAAATGCGGCGGCCGCCCGTGTAGGAGAGCCGCAGGACGGCCTTGGTCACGTCCACATTTTCCTGATGATACTCAGCGAGCATGGCGGCATAAAGCCGATCATCCAGCTTCCAGCTGGCCACAAGCTGCTCCGGCGACTGTTCCTCCAAAAGCAGCAGGTTTTCAAAATACGGCAGCGTATCGCCAGTGAGCCGCTCAAAGGTATTTTCTGTGATCACCTCATCCGATTCATCCACGTGCGCCTCTGGCAAGACCTTGCGCAGACCGGCAAAATTTTCGCCCGGCAGGCGGCTGATGAGCTGCGCCAAAACAAGAAAGAAGACGACAAAAGCAATGACCCATAAAAACCACATTGTATTTTCCTCCTCAAGTTCGATTTCTCTGGTTAGTATGACCCAGCGGGGGAAAATCATGACTGGAAATCACAAATGGACTCAACAAAAACCCGCAAATATGGTAAACTAAGAGCATTATCACAGACGAAAGGCGGAGAGAGCATGCGGCTGAGAGAACTCCATGTGGAAATTTTAGAATGTGTGCTGGTCATCATAAGCATCGGTCAGCTGGGCAAAGCAGTCAGCTGGCTGCTGTCGCCGCTGATCGTTCGGCTGCTGGATATGCTGCCCGGCGGTGCCAGTATGATCAATCAGATGCTCTTGGGTGAGATCATCCAGTGCGGTCTGATCTTGGCCATCATTTGGTTTTTTTGGCGATATGGCCATAAACGTTCCTGGCAGGCGCTGGGTCTGCAAAAAAGTCAAGACGCGCATTGGCTGATCTGGGCCATAGGCAATGGATTGTTGCTTTTGGTCATCATGCTCATGTTTTCACTGCTGCTTTCTTTGTTGCTGCCAAACGGACTGCCGCCGCAAAATGTTGCCGCTATTATTACCACTGCGCAGACGCCTTGGGAAAAGCTCGTGCCTATCATCGTCACCGGCATTTTGGCACCAGTGAGCGAAGAACTCTTATTCCGCGGCTTTATTTACCACAGTCTGCGCCTTAAATTCACCATACCCATCAGCATACTGCTTACAGCAGCGGTTTTCGGCTGTATGCATGGCGATCTTCTTCGGATGCTGCCGCTGATGTTAGGCGGCATCTGGCTCAATATATTATACGTCAAGACCGATTCTTTATATGTACCG